>PHAF01000078.1 GCA_002841605.1 Firmicutes bacterium HGW-Firmicutes-10
GAATTGTTTGGTACAGACATTCAATCGGTTTCGGTTGAAAGAAATCTGCTTAATGGCGGAAGTGACGGATTTGCCCACATGCAATTGAAGTTTGCTTCGGGTGTGATTGCTTCTTTGAGCAGTGCTATCAGTGTTGAAGGTGTCAAGGAAGCAAGGATTTATGGATCCGAAGGATATATCCTTTTGCCGGATTTCTGGAAGAGTTCGAAAGTCGAACTGATCCGATATGACGGTAACGATGAGGTATTCATTGTCGATCAGCCTTCCGAGTTTACTTATTACATCGATCACGCTTGTGAATGCATAAAAAAAGGACTTAATGAAAGTCCGATTTTGACGAAAGCATTGAATGAAACGATGATTCGTCTGATTACATCCAAGTGATCTTTCGTTCCGTATTCGACAGGATGCGCTGCACATTGGAACGGTGACGCCAAATGACCAGTAAGGCAATGACGGCCATGGCAAGGAAAACATACAAATCCGGTTGAAGGAAGTATGTAAGGATTGCCGCCAACGTAACGCTGACCATCGAAGACAACGAAACGATTTTGGTCAGTTTCAACATACCGAAGAATGTGACCAAAGGAATCAAAAACAAAAACTGCGGATTTCCGGTAATGAATACCGAAACACCCAACAGATAGCCAAATGCGGTCGAAACGGCTTTACCGCCTTTGAAGTTGGCAAATATCGGATAACAGTGACCAAAGGCCGCTGCCAGTCCGGCTGCGATTCCGGCTTCTTTCGAGAATAATGTCACGGCGATTGCAATCGCAATGAAACCTTTCAGCGAGTCCATCAAAGCCACGGAGATTCCGGCCTTTTTCCCCAAAACGCGACCGGCGTTGGTTCCGCCTAAATTTCCGGAACCATGTTGACGGATGTCCGTCTTGTAGAATACTTTACCTATAATCAAAGCCCAGGGAATTGACCCAAACACATATCCCAGTATTACCATGATCAAAATATCCATAATATCACCTCAATGCCATTTTACCATAAACCCGGACAATGTCTATTTAAAAGCGTGTGTAGTTTTTGTATAATATAACAAGATGGGAGTCAGACATGAGTAAAAGTAATTATGATGAATCTAGCATCCAAATCCTAGAAGGTCTTGAAGCCGTACGGAAACGTCCGGGTATGTACATCGGGTCCACCGATGCACGCGGCCTTCATCATTTGGTGTGGGAAATATTGGATAACGCCATTGATGAAGCCCTCAACGGCTATGGCAAAAAGATCGTCGTCGCCATCGAAAAGGATGATGTCATCCGGATCGAGGATGAAGGACGCGGTATGCCGACAGGCATGCATGAATCCGGCGTCAATACCCTTGACGTCATTTTCCGCGTATTGCATGCCGGCGGAAAATTCACTTCCCAAGGCGGATATAAAACGGCCGGGGGATTGCATGGGGTTGGAGCATCGGTGGTCAATGCCTTATCGGATTGGCTGGAAGTGACCATCAGCAACCACGGCAAAATCGTATCGAAACGTTTTGAAAAAGGCGGAAGCAAAGTATTTCCGTTAAAGGAAATCGGCAAAACCGGCAAAACCGGTAGCATGGTCCGATTCAAACCGGACAAAAAAGTGTTTCCTTCCGTTGAATTTCACTTGGACTGGATTATTGAGCGTTGCCGGGAAAGTGCCTTTTTATTGAATGGGATTACATTTATCGTCACCGATGAGCGCACCAACAAGACCGAGACTTTTATGTATCAAAAGGGTCTTTTGGCTTTTATGCAATATATCAATGAAGACCGCGTTACCATGAATAAACCGATCATCATCGAAGGCCGCGTCAATGAAATCGATGTGGCCTGTGCGATCCAGTTTACCGATTCTTACTCGGAGGAAACGTATTCCTTTGTCAATCTGGTACGTACCAAAGATGGCGGTGCACATGAAGTCGGTTTTAAAACTGCGCTAACCAAAGCGGTCAATGAGTTTGCGCGTAAAAACAATCTGTTAAAAGAAAAAGACAAAAACTTTGAAGGATCGGATATCCGGGAAGGATGCACATCCATCATTTCGGTCGGCATCCCCGAGAATCTTCTTCAGTTTGAAGGGCAGACCAAAGGCAAATTGGGTACAGTAGAGGCGAAAACAGCCGTCGAAAGTTTGTTAAATGAAAAGCTGTCCTATTATTTTGAGGAAAACCGTGAGTTTGCTTTGGATCTGGTCCGTAAGATCCAGAGGGCTTATCTGGCCCGTGAAGCTGCACGCAAAGCCCGGGAAGATGCCCGTAAAGGTAAAAAGAACGGTAAGAGCGATCGTCTGTTATCCGGAAAGCTCGCGGCTGCACAAAGCAAAGACGCAAAGAAAAATGAACTGTTTCTGGTAGAGGGTGATTCGGCCGGAGGCAGTGCTAAGCAAGGCCGTGATTCCAAGTTTCAGGCAATTTTACCGTTGCGCGGAAAAGTGCTGAACACCGAAAAAGCCAGTATCAGTGACATTGAGAAAAATGAAGAACTCAATACCATCATCCATGCCCTGGGTGCCGGGGTCGGCAATGACTTTGAAGTTACCGACTGTAATTATGATAAAGTCATCATCATGACCGACGCGGATACCGACGGTGCTCACATCCAAGTGTTGCTTCTGACCTTTTTCTACCGATATATGAGGGAGTTGATCGATGCCGGAAAAGTGTATATCGCTTTGCCGCCGTTATACAAACTTACCAAAGGGAAACAGGTGACTTATGCCTATGACGATGATGATCTGCGCATCAAGCGCGGTCAGCTGGGCAAGTGCGAATTACAGCGCTATAAAGGACTGGGCGAGATGAACGCCGATCAGTTGTGGGAAACGACCATGAATCCTAAAACGCGTACCTTGATTCAAATCAGCATCGAGGATGCATTAATGGCCAATAAGAAAGTCAGTATATTGATGGGTGACAAAGCCAATCTTCGCCGTGACTGGATCGAAGAGCATGTGGCTTTTACCATGGAAGAACAATTAGCGAAGGAGGGCGGATATGGCGGACGATCAACAAACGATTAAAACGCTGGCACTGGAAGATGTGATGGAAGACCGCTTCGGCCGCTACTCCAAATATATCATTCAAGACCGTGCACTGCCGGATGCCCGTGACGGCTGTAAACCGGTGCAACGGCGCATCCTGTATGCGATGTACAGCGACGGCAATACCCCGGATAAGCCCTACCGCAAGTCAGCAAAGACCGTTGGGCTGGTCATCGGTAATTATCACCCCCACGGAGATTCGAGTGTCTATGAAGCCATGGTGCGCTTATCGCAGCCATGGAAAATGAATATACCTTTGGTGGACATGCAGGGCAACAACGGCTCGATCGACGATGATCCGGCTGCAGCCATGCGTTATACCGAAGCAAGGCTTTCGGCCTTTGCTCAAAACCTGCTCACCGACATCGATGAGCAAACGGTTCCGTTTACGCTTAACTTTGATGATACCACCGAAGAACCGACAGTACTTCCGGCCGGTTATCCGCAATTGCTCGTCAATGGTGCAACCGGCATTTCGGCCGGTTATGCGACCAATATCCCGCCGCACAACCTCGGTGAAATCATTGATGCGACGATTTACCGGATGAACACCCCGTTTTGTACTTTGGATGAAATCATGGAAATATGCCAGGGACCGGATTTTCCGACCGGTGCGATCGTCCAGGGTGAAGAAGGCATCAAAGACTACTTTGCCACCGGCAAAGGAAAAGTAATCATACGCAGTAAGCTTGAGGTCAAAGAAACCAAAACGATCAAGCAGATCGTTATCACTGAAATACCATATGAAGTCGTCAAGGCTAACATGGTCCGCAAATTGGATGACATCCGCTTAAATAAGACAGTCGATGGTATTCTTGATGTCCGAGATGAGTCCGACCGTAACGGATTAAGGATCGTCATTGACTTACGTAAGGAAACCGATGCGAATCTGATTACCAATGTCATATATAAAAGCACGGACTTGCAGGTGGCATACAACATCAACATGGTTGCCATCGTCCATCAGCGCCCGGTTCAATTGGGTATTTTCGGCTTACTGGATGCATATATCACCCATCGCAAAGATGTCGTTTTAAAGCGCAGTCAGTACCGCTATGCGAAAATGGAAAGCCGGCTGCACATTTTAGAAGGTTTAATGAAAGCCGTATCGATCCTTGATGAAATCATCGCGATCATACGCTCATCAAAGGATAAGGGCGATGCTAAAACCCGTTTGTGCGAGGCGTTTGATTTCAGTGATGCACAGGCGGAAGCCATCGTGACATTACGTTTATACCGTTTGACCAATACGGACATTTTCGCCTTAAGGGAAGAATTTGCGTTGTTGATCAATGAAATGGAATACTTGAAAACCATCATCGATCAACCCGAAATGCTGCGAAGTGTCATCGTCAAGGAACTGCGTGACATCAAAGAGAAATTTGCGATCCCGCGTCGCAGCGTGATTGAAAAAGAAGTTTCGGAAATTGTCATCGACAAATTGAGCATGATCACCAATGAACGTGTCGTCGTTACGGTGTCGCGTGATGGTTACTTAAAACGGGTTTCCATGCGTTCAAAAACCGCATCCGAAGGTTTGACCGGATTGAAAGAAGGGGACAAACTGATCGGAACGTTGGAGTGTGACACTTTGGATACATTGGTTTTGATTACCCGCAAAGGCAATTATGCCTATTTGCCGGTGTATCAGATCGATGAGGCAAAATACAAGGAAATCGGGGCTCACTTGAATCAATGGGTCAAAGGCGAGAATGAAGATAAGATCGTCGGGGCCTTCTTGTTCAAGGACTTCCATACATACCAGTGGATCGTAACGGTATCCAAAGACGGATTCATCAAAAAAACACCTGCAGAAGACTGGGTATTGGTGCGTAACAGTAAAGTTTCAGTCGCCATGACGCTCAGCCATAAATCAGAAATTGTATCGGCATTTTTGACGGGAAGCAACGATGATGTGCTCATCATCAGTGAAGGCGGCTATCTTGCCCGGTATGGTCAAAATCAGATCCCATCGGTTCAGTGCAAGTCAAAGGGTGTCAAAGCCTTAAACCTTGCCAGCGGCGATGCGATCGCCTATGCCTGCAAACTGGCAAAAGAAACGGATTATGTGGCGATCATCAGTGAAAAAGGCTTAAGCAAACGATTCAGGGCGAGTGAAGTCACCAGAACCAACCGGCCGGTAAAAGGGGAGCTTGTGGCGAAAAAGGTTAAGTCAAATCCGCAGAAAGCCCTCTATCTGCTTAGCGGATCGGTCTATGACTCCTTTGTCTTACTGAATGGTTCGACCAAGTCGATCATGTTCAAAGATGTGCCGATCATGGCAAAAGATGCGACCTATAGCAGTGCCTTGCCGATCAACGGCGGATTTTCATTGATCAAAGGCATTGAGGAAGCAGTGATCATCGATATCCCTGTCAAAGCAGAAAGTTCCCATCTGGAAATGATGGCCTTGGACTTGGAAGAATAAAAAAATGACCTTCGGGTCATTTTCTTGTCGGATGATTTCGATAATTTCGTTTAACTGCGTGATCTGCCGGTAGCTGTATTTAAACAATCGCTCACTGATCGGCAGGGCATTTTGATAAAAAACGCTTCGCATATACGCCAGATGAGCGGCATAACAACCGTTGCGCGAGTCATCGATTACCAGTGTGTTGGCGGGTTTGACATTGCTTAGCTTGGCTGCTTTGAAGTACACATTCGGATCGGGTTTACCCATTAGAACTTCATTATAACAAACCAGAACATCGATATCATAATGTTCGATGATCGGTTGTATTTTCGATAAAACATCCTGACGTTTCTGATCGCTTACCAAAGCGACTTTGATTTTCCGGCTTTTGAGAAAATCAAGTACTTCAGTGATTTGAGGCTGAATCGTATCAGGAAGCAGGCGATGTTTTTCCATGACCTCAGTTTCAAGTTGGGCCAGACGGGGGTACTGATAAAAAACTTTCTGACGATGATCAAAGCCGGCAGAAAGGATGTTTTCAAAAAAACCGTCCGGTATGTCGATATCACGTTTTGCTGCACTCAATTTATACAGATCGACCAGCGATTTGTTGGCATCAAGCAGGATGCCTTCCACATTCAATATACAAAGTTGTATGTTCATAGTAATTTTCACCTTGTATATAAATATCACATCTGACAGAAGTTTGCATGTAATGTGCAATACTTTTCACAGAAACGGAGCAGATTTTGTTATAATATACACGGAGGAATTCCATGATCAAAAAAATACGTCCCGACCGTCTGGTAAAAGCTGTCGAAGTGATTGATTTAACACAACTGAAACAATCAGGCATCCGTGCCCTGATCATTGATATTGACAATACCTTGACCCCGCATCACAAAGATGTGATCAGTGACAGTAAACTTGAGTGGTTGAAACAAGCGAGTGCTCAAGGCTTTTTATTGTTGTTGCTGTCCAATAACCGCATAGGAAGAACAAAGGTAATTACCGAAAATTATGGAATACAGGGATACGGATTTGCCTGCAAGCCGTTTTCATCTTACTACAAGAAATTCTTAAAAAGCAGCGGATATCTGCCGAAAGAAGTATGCTGCATCGGTGATCAGCTGCTTACAGATATTTTAGGCGCAAAACTCAACGGAATGGCTTCGATTTATGTAGAACCGATTTCACCCCGCGATATCATATTTTCCCGCTTCAGCCGATGGCTGGAAAAGCGGTTAATGACCAGGAAAGGGTATTGATATGACTGAAACAGTTAATTTTTGTAAAGGATGCGGCATACAGCTGCAAACCAGTGACCCCGCCAAAGAGGGATATACACCCAAAGAGGAAGGCGACCTTTGTAAACGCTGCTACCGGCTGACACATTACGGTGACTATCAGCAACCCGTCAACCAGTTGATTAAGACGGAAGTTTTACTCAAAAAGCTGGCTTCCATGGATGCGCTGTTTTTGTACGTTATCGATCTTTTTCATCTCGAGGAAAGTATGATTGACGGGCTGATCCGCCATTTGCCTCAAAAAGACATCATCATCGTCGCAACCAAAAGGGAATTGTTGCCGGCGACACTGTCTCAACACAAAATCACCTCCATGATCCAGCAGCGTTGCAAATCGTCCAATATTCTTCCAAAGGGAATCGTCGTTGTCAGTGATTTTGGCAAAGACGGAGCTACCGACGTATTCAAGGCTATCGATATTTTCCGTAACAACCGGGATGTCGTGGTATTTGGTGTGGCCAATGCCGGTAAGTCTACCTTGATCAATGCGCTGTTTCCTCACCGATTGCCGATTACGGTCAGTCAGTTTCCCGGAACAACCATTGACCTGATACCGATCGTTGAGCGCGGTTACACGATCTATGATACGCCGGGCATTGAGATGCGCAATCATTTCCTTGATCATTTGATGGCTGATCAAGTCAAACTCCTTCAGCCCAAAACTTCGATCAAACCGATCGTTTATCAGCTTTCGCAAAAGCAGACGCTGATCATCGGCCAGGTCGCAATGCTTCATTTGGACATCAAAGACGAAGTTTCCGCAGTGCTGTATTTACCGCCGGGAGTGGAAGTTCACCGCACGAAAACTGAGAATGCGCAGGCATATTGGGAAAAGCATACCGATGGTAAAGTTCCGTATTTGAATCAGAAACATCCATTGACGGAACACACCTGGAAAAAATCAGATGACAAAATCGACGTCGTATTGATGTATATCGGCTTTATCAGTATCCTGGGAGATTGTACGATCAAAACACAGGCGATCGAGCCGTGTGAAATATTTGTAAGAAAGGCGGTTATTTAATGTTAACCTCAAAACAAAAAAGTGAATTGCGTTCATTGGCCAACACCTTACCGGCGCTTTTTCAAGTCGGAAAAGATGGTGTGAGTGCGAATTTGACGAAAACCATCGGTGACTCTCTGACAGCGCATGAACTCGTTAAGATATCCGTCTTAAAATCATGCCCGACTCCGGTCATGGAAGTCGCTTTAGACATCAGTTCGGCATGCAAGTGCGAAATCGTGCAAATCATCGGTAAAACCGTGATTTTGTATCGAAAAAGCAAGGAAAACAAAATCAAACTGCCATGATGAAAAAAGTGATCCTTTTCGGCGGTTCGTTTGATCCGATCCATCATGGCCATCTTACAGTAGCCATGGCAGCCGTGCGACAACTGAATGCCAATGAATGCTGGCTGATTCCGGCATTTGATGCACCGCTCAAAGACCGCAAACTGACCCCGTTTCACCATCGCGTGAATATGATCAAAGCGGCGATCGCACCATACGAGCAACTTTTCATTCATTCGATCGAAGCAACGCTGCCATTGCCGAATTATACCGTCACGACGCTTCAACATTTGATCGAAATGTATCCAGATACAAAATTCGTGTTGTTGATCGGTGCTGATCAGGCTGCCGATTTTCACCGTTGGAAAGAACCGGATACGATCCGCTCTTTGGTAGATATTGCGGTATATCCGCGCAAAGGATTTAGCCATGCTCAAGGATTTATGTCTATCGACCAAAAGACGGTGGAAGTCAGCTCGACCGAAATTCGTCAGGGTGCAAGCACTCAAACCCCCGCGGAAGTCCTCAGATATATGATAAGCAATAATTTGTATACCGAAGCAATCGTTTCATCGCAGCTCAGTGAAAAACGGATGGCACATGTATTGAGAGTCACACAGCTTACCCGAGATTTGGCCATTAGATATGGCATAGACGCGAA
>PHAF01000079.1 GCA_002841605.1 Firmicutes bacterium HGW-Firmicutes-10
GGCGGGTTAAATGATGGCAAGCGATACTCGTTGCTTAATCTCATGACTTCTTTGCGCACGCGTTCAACATCTGCATCGTGAACGATACAGTGATCGATCGAAACGAAGTAATTAGAATTGGGTTTGTACATACCACTGGTAAGTGTACCCTGATTTAGGCTGATTGGAAATTTGCATTGGTTTCGATATCCCAGCGGTGAAGGGTTCGCAACGATTGGTCGTATACGCGGTACTTTTCCGCTCATGTATTTCCTTAGAGATTCATAGAGGAGTTTTTCTTTTTCTTTCAGTTGTTGTTCGAGACTGAGTGTCATGATCGAGCATCCGCCGCATTGATCTTGAATCGGACACGGAGAAACGATACGGTGCGGGCTTTGCTGAATCAGTTCCAATCGTTTGGCAATCACGTATCGATCAAAGCGTTTTATTATCTCAGCTTCAACGATCTCTCCGGGGTAAGCATTTTCAATAAAGGTTGGCAGTCGGTCAATATAGCCAATTCCTTCCCCGTTAATCCCCATTTTTTCGATTTTTATTTTCATTTACACCATCCCCTTTTTATCATTTTATCACAAGGATAAGCAAGTATTGCGACAAGTTTTCAATAATTTCGAATATTTTGTCACGTTTTGACAACATCACACTCTTTGTGTTGTTTTTCAACAAAAAAGCATGAATTTCATGCCTTTTTTTGTTATTCTGTTGTTGCCCAGTTAGGTACGGTATTCCCGCGTCGAACTAAAATTGTCTTTTGAAAATCCGTTTGGTTTAAAAACCGCAAGATTTCTTCTTCTTCTGCTTGTGTGCATCCGACAAGCAACTTAACATCAATATCCTTTTTCAGGATATCCGCTGCGATAACGATCGTACTTATCGATGACGCCAGTCCACTGCCACGGTAAACGGCAATCCCCTCTTGCTCCTGATTAAATGTATCTTCAAGGTAACCATAGCTGACAGGATATACCAGATTGTGATATTTAGGATGTACATCCCCTTTGTTTCGGGAAATTACCAGTTTTGATGAGAAAAATAGTGTATCTAGTTTTTGCCAGAAATATGCGTTGTTTTCAATTCCGTTCATTCAATCACCCTCATTGTCTATTTATTATAACTTTATTTTCATTTTCTGTAAACATGTAAGTCAGTGAAAGAAAATTCATTAACCATAGAAGATGCTTTTGTTGTCTGATACTTTAAAATTTACAAGTACCAACTGCTGCCAATCGGAACCATCAAGGCATCACACAACTCCCAAGGATGATATATCCCTGTCAATATCATTGTCTGATTGACAATTTGGGCACAGGCAAAAGCATCGCTTCCGGCATCGTGGTGATCAAGATGGATACCTAGGTGCTCTGCTACGACATTTAACCGGTGGCTCGGTAAAAATTTGAATGCAGATCCGGATAACTTTACCGTGCAAAAATAGGAGAAGTGGTCATATTCTAGTTTATAAAGATTAATCAGGCTCATCAGGACGGTCATATCAAAAGAGGCATTATGAGCAACCAATATCCCGTCTTTGATAATTTCACGTATCATTGGCCATAACTGATCAAATTCAGGCTGTTCAGCTACATCTTCGGGCCGGATATGGTGAATGTCAATGAAGGAAGGATCAAATGAATACAGGTTTTGATGAGGTCGGATCAAAAATGATTCTTTGTATGTCAATACTCCTTCTTGAAAAACGACGATCCCGATGGCACAAGCACTTGCCATATTACGATTTGCCGTTTCAAAATCAATAGCAATGAATTTGTCAGGTTTCATGATGAAGTATCCTCACAGCATTTAGTACAGCCAAAAGTGCAACTCCGACATCCGCAAATACAGCAGCCCACATTGAAGCATATCCCAATGATCCCAAAGCCAGTATGATGATTTTAACAGCAAATATAAATGCGAGGTTGGTAATCATGATTTTCCTTGTCTTTTTAGCGATTTCAATGGCTTTGACAACATCCATTGGGCGGTCTTTCAATAACACGATATCTGCTGCTTCTATAGTCAAATCACTACCCAATCCACCCATGGCCATTCCACAGTCGCTTAATGTGATGATTGCCGCATCATTGACCCCATCACCGACAAAAGCAAATTTGCGTTTTTCTGTTTTCAACCGTTCACCCACAGCCAGTTTCTCATGTGGTAAAAGCTGACTGAAGATTTCATCGATTCCTAATTGCTGTGCTATGCGCTGTGCTGAGGCTTCCCTGTCGCCAGATACCATAATGGTTTTAATACCCCATTGTTTAAGTCGTTGAATGGTCTCTGCACTGTCCGGTTTGATTTCATCATCAAGAAAATAGATGGCCGTAGGATGTGAGTCGATTTTTAATACAACTGCCATGGGGTACTGCCGGGACACGGAAAGCAGTGATTCACTCAATGCGACTTCATTAAAACTGACGATTTCCACCCTTTTCCCGTCTGCCTCACCACTGATACCAACGCCGGCTGTTTCAACGATATTTGTTATTTGTAAATCGCTGTTTGATTCGGTAGCTAAAACCAACGCTTTTGCGATGGGATGTCCCGAGTGTTTTTCAAGTATGTTTACGATTTCATCTGATTTAGATATATCATGATCATCGATCGTAACTTTGTGTACGCATACGATATTGCCTTTGGTCAGTGTCCCGGTCTTATCAAAGAGTACCGTTTCAATATCAAGGGCTGATTCAAGGGCTTCCCCACCTTTGAACAGGATGCCTTGCGTGCCTCCGTAACCCATTGCGGCAAAATATCCCAAAGGAACGGATATGACCATAGCACAAGGACAACTGATGACCAGAAATATTAATCCACGATATAGTCCTTCTCTTGCATCTGACAGATAAAAAGATGACACGATAAAGACAACAAAAGCAATTGCGACAACGGTTGGGGTGTATACAGCCGCAAACTTGCTCATATATGATTCAGCCCGAGCTTTTTTCAAGGAGGCTTGTTGCATATATCTGACCAATCGTGCCAATGACGAATCCTCGTATGGTTTTTTAACGATAACGAAGACAGGATTTCCTAAGTTGACTGCTCCGGCAATGACGTCTTCATCGACAGTTTTCTGTACAGGCATTGATTCTCCGGTTATCGATTTATTGTCAAACATCGACTCGCCTTTTATGATCGTGCCATCACACGGAACTTTGGCTCCTTTAGCCACAAAAACGACTTCACCGGGTAATACCTGATGGGGGTTTTTGATTATATGCTTTCCTTCAATGACCACAACTGCTTGATTGACCGAAACATCCAACAGTTTGGATATTGCATTCTTCGATCGATTGACAGCTTTGTCCTGAAAATATTCGCCAACCGTATAAAAGACCATGACACCTAAAGCTTCCGGGATTTCATTGATGGCTATGGCACCGATCGTTGCGATGGACATCAGAAAATTTTCATCAAACATATCTTTGCGACGTAACTTTAAAAAGGCTTTCTTAAATACCGGATAGCCTATGAATACATAGATACCTAGTGCGATACCTTTAAAAATTAATCCATCACTAAGCAAGGATATTAATAATCCGAAAATACCGATGACCAGTCGAATCTGATCCAGGGAGTATTGCTTTTTGATATCTACAATCGTTTCCTCTTCGACAATGATGTTGACATCTTCAATGGCCAATATCTGGGTTTTGATATGCTCAATATCAGTCCCTTGGTTTTCTTTGTTAAACTTTATCGTCAAGCGGTTAGTTAAAAAATCGAGTTTTGCCAGTTCGACATCAGGGCGGTTGTTAATGCTTTTTTCTATTTTGTTTCCACAATTGGCACAGGTCAATCCGTCCAGAAGGATCGTAATTTCTTTCATGTCACTCCCTCGCATGTTCTAGTGCTTGTCTGAAAATCTGTCGGACATGATCGTCATTAAGCGAATAAAAAACATTTTTCCCGCGTTTCTCGGATTTTACAAGCCGGGTTTGTTTAAGTTTAGAGAGTTGGTGCGAAATGGCAGATTGAGACATTTGAGTGACTATCATCAAGTCACAAACACACAATTCTCGATCAAACAGAGCGTTAATGATTTTTAAGCGTGTCGAATCAGACACCATCTTAAAAAGCATGGACATATAGTCATACTCTTCACTCGATAGCAAGTCATTAATCGCTTCCTCAATGACCTGTGGGTGAGTGTTCAACTCTTTGCAAATATCAGCTTTCATTAATACCTCACATGAACACTTGTTCATATGTAGTATATAAAATATCTGCCTTGATGTAAAGAAAAAGAAGAATCCTTGGACTCTTCTTAGCGTTTCGCAGGTACGATTTCAATCCAATATCCGTCCGGATCCAGAATGAAGTAAATACCCATTTTGGGATTCTCGTAACAAATGACTCCCATTTCCAAATGGTGCTGATGTGCTTTTTCAAAATCTTCTGTGGTAAATGCCAAGTGGTATTCCTGCTCGCCCAAGTCATATGGCTCTGTATGGTCTTTTAACCAAGTCAATTCCAAATAAAAATCTGATTCGCGATCTTCCAAAAAAGTGATGATATAGCTGCCATCACTCGCTTCCCTGCTTCTCTTCACAGATAAGCCGAGGGCTTCTTGATAGAATTTGATACTCTTTTGCAAGTCGAGCACGTTAAAATTGAAATGTGCAAATTTGAATTTCATGCTTGTTCTCCTTTTATATATTTTACCACGATGCAACCAACCCTTCATCTGTTTCAATCAAGTTTTACCAAAACCATGAATGTTTAGTATAATTAAGTAAGGAGGTATTACACATGATAAAAGAATTTAAAGCATTTGTTATGAGGGGAAATGTTGTCGATTTAGCTGTCGGTGTCATTATCGGAGGCGCTTTTGGAAAAGTCATCAGTTCGCTTGTCAGTGATATTTTTATGCCGGTAATTTCCGTATTGACTGGTGGCGTTAAATTCAGTGATTTGAAAATCGTTTTGGTTGAGGCAGTCGGTGAATCTGCCGAAGTCGCTATTCAGTATGGGATGTTCATTGAGAATATCATTGATTTTCTGATCATTGCATTGAGTATTTTTGTCTTTATTAAGTTGTTAAGTTCAATGAAAAAGAAAGAGGCTGAAAAACCTGCACCAGCACCAACACCCGATCCGGTAGTTGAATTGTTATCCGAAATCCGTGATGAATTGAGAAAAGACTGAGACATGCAAATTAAAAGATTCCGTCAGGAATCTTTTTCAGACTGTTGACAAATACAATTGTAAATGTCGACAGTTTTTTTATTTGTTTGAAAGGCAATCTTTATCGGATATCCGAAAAATGATAAAATAAAGAGGACATTTTGAGGGTGGAATTATGTATAAAGAACGCAAAAACCAACAAGACGAATTGATTCTTATGACAATGGAACAGATGGTCCCCGAGGATCATCTTTTACGTAAAATTGAGGCTTCCATCGATTTATCATTCATCAATGAGAAGACCCGACCCCTTTACAGTCAAGACAAAGGTCGGCACTGTATCGAGCCGGTCGTGTTATTCAAAATCGTCATGCTACAGTGCCTCTATGGCATCAAGTCGATGCGGGCAACGATTAAACAGTGTGAAACCGATGCTTCCTTCCGTTGGTATTTAGGCATTCCATTTGGCGAACCGGTCCCACACTATTCCACATTTTCACAAAATTACCTGCGACGCTATGCCAATACTCCCATATTTGAAGAAATCTTCGCAACCATTCTCAAACTCGCCATGAAGAGGAAACTGGTATCTGGAAGAGACCTGTTTACCGATTCGACCCATATCCGCGCCAATGCCAACAGTCGGAAATATACCAATCAGATAGAGATGGTGGTGAAGCAGCGCAAAGAGGCATTGGAGCGAGAAATCAATGGGATCCGAGAGGAACTGGGGAAAGATGCCTTTGAATTCAGTGAGGAAAGTGAAACCAAGCATACGAAAGTAAGTACAGTTGATCCTCAAAGTGGCTATTATCATCGGGATGAGAAGGAAAAAGGGTTCATGTATTTGGATCACCGGACCGTGGACGGATTAAATAACTTCATTGTCGATGTTCACATCACTCCCGGTAATGTTCATGATTCGAAACCCTATCTCAGTCGGGTGGACTATATTCTGAACAAATATGGATTTTCAACCGAGAATGTCGGACTAGACAGTGGTTATTACAGTTGGGACATCATGGAGGCTTTAGAGCAGAAAGACATCTTCAGTGCCATTGCTTATCGACGGTTTAATACCAACCGCGAAGATCGAAAGAACTTCACCTATGACCAAGAGCGGGATGTATACATTTGTCCCATTGGATGTGAGCTGCCGATGCGAAACATCGACAGATTGGGATACAAACATTACTTCGATAAGAAGCAATGTGAAGGTTGTCCGATGTTGATGAGTTGTGCCGGAAAGAGCAATCGCAAAGAAATCCGCAGACATGTGAAGCAGGAAGTATTCGATCGCGCTCGTGAAAGAAGGCTAAGTGATCATGGGAAGAATCTCTATGCTCGACGAAAGACCACGGTAGAACGCAGTTTCGCAGACAGTAAACAGAATCACGGGTATCGCTATGCCGCCCATCGAGGGTTAGCCAAAGTACAAAACTACGCTTGGCTGTCTTGTGCTGCCCAAAACATGAAAAAGATGGCATTACTGATCCATCAACAGTCTTGTGTTTCTTACTCAAACTTCATTAATTTCATCCATTCACACCCACAGCGCCATCATCGCTGTTTTTTTTGAAGTATTAAAAAGTGCACCCTGTTAAAAGGTGCACTTGTCATCAGTCTGTAAAAGATTCCGTCAGGAATCTTTTTGACCGTTGCCCACAGCACACATTTTTTTATAAATATTATCCCCCATACGGTCAAGAGTATATTACACGAGTAATAGACAAAAAGAAATGTCATGACACATTTTGTCATTGACATTTTTTGTCATTTTCTGTCATAATATCTTCAAAGAGGTAATGTCTATGCAATTTAAAGATAAACTCAATCAACTAATGGAACAATTCCATATTTCAAACAGCAAACTGGCGAAAGAAATCAATATTGATCCCTCTTTGGTTAGTCGTTGGCGTAATGGTGACCGTGTTCCGACCATGCGATCTTCGCATATTCCCTCGATTGCAGCCTATTTTTTATCTCAGAACGGTTACTCCTATCAACAAGAATACCTGAGACACATCTTGGAAGAGCAGAAGGCAGAATTACCTAATGTCAATGACCAAGTCGCTTTGCTTTCTGACTGGTTGATTCGTGACACGGCATCCTCGACTGTAGTTCGTCCGTTTGTGTCCAGTGAAGAATATGCGGAAGTTCTTTTACAGCAGATTCAAGGACTGGCAAAGGATAAACCTTCTCTATCAACTGTGCCTTCTTTCGAATTCCCGTCACCTGCATTGACATCTCAGACAAAAAAAGACTTTCATATGTTCTCGGGTAACTCGGGCAAGCGTAAAGCAATCGCTTATATTTTATCGTCCGTTTTAAAGAGTGATGAAAAGACTGAGTTGTTTTTAATGAGTGATGAAGATATGAGTTGGCTTACAGAAGATCGTTCATTTCAAATACAATGGCATATGCTTTTACGCGGCATCATCGAGGCTGGTCATAAAATAACGATCATCCACACAGTACATCGTGATACTCGAGAGATTATCCAGGCCATAAATTTATGGATGCCTCTGCATCTTCTGGGTTCCATAAAGTCATATTACAATCCACGTTATCAATCTCAGGTTGTAAAGACATCATGGTTTATTCAAAAGGATATGCGGGCATTGATTTCCTCTTCCGTAACATTTGAGGACATTGAAAACTTATCATTTTTATACGAAATCCCGGAGGTCGCCCAGTCATATCAATCACAGTTTATGGGACGTCTGACCGGATGCAAACCATTGTTTGAAATTTACAAGAAGACTCAGCAATTCGAACTTTTGGATCGGATGATTCAAAATGTCGCTATCGTGTCTCCTACAACCAGTTGGCATCTGCATGTCAACTCAATCTTTCTGCCCGATGACGTCTATACCCGTTACAGTAAAACCTTACCGCCTTCTGCACAGAAAAATTATCTGGATAAGGTCCGGCAGTTGCGCACAAGAATGTTGAACTCGCTCTCAATCGCTCCATATACAGATATATTTCCGATTCAAGTACTGAAAGACGCGATTACTCGAGGGGCATATGTACATTTTGATCCGGTTTTCTTCTTAAGAGATGAAGTCATATGTAAGCGCAGTGAGATCAAATCAATCATTGAAAATATGATATTTGTTATAGAAAACAATGAAAAATTTCAATTATACTTTGGAAGTCACCAGCATTCCGATAATGAAATCACGATCAATATATGTCTTAAAGAAAATACGGAAGCATTTTTGACCGCAAATGTTCAAGGATTAGTACCTTTGCTAGGATTTTATGTCCACGAGGGCAATATTCTATCATCGATGAACCATTATATGGAGGAAATCATCAATCATATTCCAACCATGCGAAGAAACCGTCCGGATGTTCTTAAAGAATTATACAAAATGCTTGAATCAATTTAAAAGAAGCCTAGCGGCTTCTTCAGACTGTCGACAAAGTAAGTCGGCAGTTTTTTTATGTTTTGAGCACGAAAGACCTCATGTTAAAATAGAAGTATCAAGAGGGCTCGCCAATGATA
>PHAF01000080.1 GCA_002841605.1 Firmicutes bacterium HGW-Firmicutes-10
TCAGAAATTACCAGTGCAATGACACAAACTTTTAAGGAGGCAAACAGTTTCAGACACTCAGCAATGGCCGTGGCTTGCCCGCGCTGTTCCGCCTGATAACCCGGATAGGCACCCGGTGTATCAATGATCGTGATGATCGGTCGATTGAACTTCTCTGCCTGTCTGGCAAGCCGCATCGCCTTGCGATATCCCTCCGGATGCATCATGCCAAAGTTGGTCTTCACATTTTCTTGTACATTGCGACCCTTGCTTTGCGCCAAGACAGTGACCGGTTTACCCATAAAATAACCAATACCACCATTAAGCGCCGGATCATCTCCATAACAGCGATCGCCTTTTAAAATCATCAATCCATCAAACAGCAGCGGCAGAAAGTCGATTGCCTTTGGACGGTCGGGATGGCGGGCTACTGCGACGCGATCCCAAGCCTGGGTATTTTTCTTTTCAAATCGCTCATTCATACTTATCCCTCCGATGCAACTTCAGGCAGTCGGTCAACACCTGTTTTAAATGTCTGCGGTCAACGATCATATCCAAAAAACCATGTTCAAGCAAATATTCTGCACTTTGAAACTCTTCAGGAAGAGATTCTTTGATCGTTTTCTCAATGACCCGTCTTCCCGCAAATCCGATGAGTGCGTTTGGTTCACTGATCAATACATCTCCAAGCATGGCAAAACTGGCCGTAACACCTCCGGTCGTCGGGTGGGTGAGTATGGAAATATAAAGTCCGCTGGCTTTATCAAAGCGATGCAAAGCAGCGGCTGTTTTGGCCATTTGCATAAGAGAGATGATTCCTTCTTGCATACGTGCTCCACCGGATGCTGAAATGATGATTAAGGGCACACCCATATCCATGGCCGTTTCGATCAGACGCGTGATTTTATCACCAACCACATGTCCCATGCTTCCCATCATAAAGGAAGAGTCCAAAACACCGATACATACCGTGATATCATTGATTTTTCCAAAACCGCAAACCACCGCTTCATTCATTCCGGTCAATGTTTTCGCGCTAATCAGTTTTTCACTGTACCCCGGAAAGTCATCATGATTGATGCTGGTTGCATGAGCATCGATTTCAATGAATGTTTCATCATCAATCAAATCTGCGATACGCTGACTTGCACTGATTTTGAGGTGATACCCGCAATATTCACATACATTCTGATGGTCGTACCGCTGTTTGATTGTCAATGTTTGTTTGCACTTTGAACAAATCAGACGATCCTGATTTTCATGCGAATTTTTTTCATCTTGCTGAGTAAGCCAAAGAGGGTAGGCGATATTGAATAAATCACTCGTATAATTGCCTTTGATAAACCCTTCCTGCTTTATGATATACCTCAAAAAGTCCAGATTGGTGCTGATCCTTTTGATTTCGATTTGATTGAGCGCTTCACTGATCGAAAGAAGTGCTTGCTCGCGGGTTTTTCCCCACACGATCACTTTAGCGATCAGTGAGTCGTAATAAATTGATATCGGCTGTCCCTCGATGATGGCCGTATCGATCCGACAATGTTTCAGTGAGGGCCAGCGAATCGATGAAATGATGCCGACCGAGGGCAAAAAAGACTTCTTAGGATCTTGGGCATTGATTCGACATTCGATCGCATAGCCGTTAAAATCGATATCTGCTTGTTGAATGGATAAGGGCTCGTTTGCGGCTGCCAGGATTTGTTGTTCAACGATATCGATCCCTGATATCATTTCACTCAGCGGATGCTCCACCTGAATCCGTGGATTGATTTCCATAAAGAAAACATCGTCATGCTCATCGATCAGAAATTCGATGGTCGCGATGTTGTCGCATTCGATATGCTTTGCGATCGATAGGGCATATTGAATGATTTTTCTGTGAAGCAAGGGATGGATCGTTGCAAAAGGAGCTTCCTCCAGAAACTTTTGATAATTGACTTGAAGGGTGCAGTTGCGACTGGACAAGTGAATGACATTTTGATGCTTGTCCGCGAGGATCTGCACTTCGATGTGCCGACTGTTTGGAATGTACTTTTCCAGATACAACCCGGTAAATCCCTGAGATTTACAACGCTGAGCATCCTCAAGCAGTTGTTTGGTATCGTTGATGATGTGGATGCCACGTCCTCCGCCACCTGTTACCGGTTTTAGCATCAGCGGATAACCGAGTTCTGTAGCGCAGTTCAACAAGTCCTCATCAGAATCGATGACTTTTTGGGTACCATCGATTACCGGAATCGACAATGATCGAACGATCTCTTTCAAGCTGTTTTTATGTTGAATAAGTTTTAAGACTTTTTGATTCGGACCAACGAAAATCAGTCCGCACTCTTCGACCATTTTCGCAAACTCAGCATTTTCACTGTGAAATCCGTATCCGGGAATGATGGCATCGCAATGGGTGAGCAATGCGGCTTCACACAGATGATCCAGATTCAGATAGCTTAAAGAGGCTGATTGAGGTCCGATACACACCGATTCATCAGCCAAAGAAACGGCCAAAGATTCTTTATCACTTAAAGAATACGCAACGACCGTGCGTATCCCCATTTTTTTGCAAGTTGAAATAATTCGTACGGCGATTTCCCCACGATTGGCTATAAGGCATTTTTTAATCATCGCATCTTACCGCGACAAGAGGTTGATGATACTCGACCATACAACCATCCTCTGCCTTTATATCAACGATGACACCATCGATCGGTGATTTGATCTCATTGAACACTTTCATGGTTTCGATGATACAGACGATTTCGTTTTTTCGGACCTTCTTACCGACAAAAACAAAAGGTTTTGAATCCTGAGATGTCTTTAAATACAATGTCCCGACCAAAGGTGAATGAATCCAAGTGGGCTTACTTATCGGCGATATCGGATCTTCAAGTTTTTCTTCATTAGAAAAGTCAGGGTCAATCCGCGATTTCTGCATATGAATGCTCAGTTTCCCCAATGTGATGTCAAGCTGATCGAGCGATGACCGTTCAAAAGCTTTGATGATTTTTTTGATTTTTTTTGTTTTCACGCTGTTTTTGATTCGATGATGGCAACCACATCACCGAATGTTTTCAGTTTTTCCAGTTCCCGCGTATGAATTTGTATGTCGAATTCACCTTCAAGATCTAAAATGAGTTCCAGTGTGGTCAGTGAATCCAGCAACAAATCTTCTTTGATTCTCGACTCCATCGTCAAACGATCCTCATTGATATGCGTAGCTTCGCTAAATACGAGTCGGATTCTTTCAATCATGACGCTCCTCCTTATTACCGATTTCATTATTTGACTGATTTATGTGACAAAAAATCCTGTGTAAACTTGTTACTTTCATTGTAGCCTTTTTGCTATTTCATTTCAATGACTCAGGCAAGAAAGAAAAAACTTAAGGCATGATGGAAAATTTTCATTAACGATAAGCATTATCTGTGATATGATAGGGGCGAAAATTATTTTAATACAAGGGAGGTGAGTTGAATGCGAAAATGGTTGATGCTGTTAACCGCAATCGTCGGATCAATATTGATCATGTTGTCTTTTGACACTCCGCTTCAGCACCTTACCTCACTTTCTAAAACAAATCTGCTCGAGTTTTCATCGGTTAACTGTGATTCTTTGTCTACCTCAGAAATTGATGCTTCCTGTCTTTCACTAGCAGAATTTCCGCATATGCTGCGTGAAGGTGAATCGTATTCATTATCAATCATCGATCCAAAAGGAAACAGCGTTAAAGAAGGATGTAAATTTTCCGTTAATGCACCAAATATTGCATCAGTCGATGCCAACGGACAAATCAAAGCACTGTCAGCAGGCAATGCCATCATAACCGTTGAGCATGTTTCGGGATATATTGAAATCATTGATTTGACAGTAGAACCAAAAATCCCGGTATTGGTTGAAGATTTAAAAATTTCATTATCAAACACACGCAAGACCGTGACTCAGGGAGATCGCTTTACGATCAGCGTTAAAGTAACACCCGAAGCGTTTTCAAATAAAGTTACTTTCTTATCATCAAATCCATCCATCGCTACGATTGACAGTGAGGGAATGGTCCGCGCGTTGATGCCTGGTAAAGTGACGATCAAAGCACTAATCGAAGGCAAATCAGCATCTTTCGTATTTGAAGTATTAAAGAAAAATGAGTTGATAAAACTTCAATCACTGGAAATCGTTTCTGTTTCAACGACCATGGAAATTTCTACATCTCAGCAGCTGAACATAAAAAAGACACCGACGGACGCTAATGAAACGATAGAGTTTATCAGCAGCGATTCTTCCGTATTGACGGTTTCATCCAGTGGAAAAATTACCGCAAAAGCGGTCGGAACAGCGACGGTGACCGTCAGAAATCCTTCGAATACCGTGATTTCGTCTGTGACGATCCGCGTGGTCAATACCCTGGAAATTGAAAGACTGATCAAAGAGGTTTTCAAACTGACCAATCAGGAAAGAGTGAATGCCGGACTGCCTGCCTTGACTTACAGTGATACCCTTCAAAAAGGCGCAATGATCCGCGCAGAAGAAATCATTCAGAGCTTTTCGCATACCCGCCCGGATGGATCGAAGTTTTATACCGTTTTTGATGATACATACGCTTATCGGATGATAGGTGAGAATTTGGCTGCCGGATTTACGACCGCATCTTCCGTGGTCAACGCCTGGATGAATTCAGAGGGACACCGTGCCAATATTCTTAAGGACGGATATACGCAAATCGGTATCGGAATCACAAAAGACAAAGAAGGTCGTATTTACTGGGTTCAGATTTTTGGTGACCCGAAGTAACGATGAGAGATTCATATAAAGAGGACCGGTTAAGACAACGGACCGTCGATCTGGTTTCAATGAGTTCTGTTGTCAACAGTGAAGGTGAACGGATCATGGCCGACAAAATCAAAGCGATATTGTCGGATTTTGATGTTTTTAAGAAATATCCCGAATATTTAAGAATTTGTCCTGTCAAAGACGATCTGAACCAGCGGTATTCGATTATGGCGTTGGTCAAAAAACCAGGTGTAACCAAAACCGTGCTGGGAATCGGACATTTTGATACGGTTGCTATTGAAGACTATGGCTCCCTGAAGTCTTTTGCCCATCAACCGCAAGAACTTGCTGTTCAACTGAAAAAAAGCATACAAGATCCGGAAATCCTGCAAGATCTTGAAAACAGTAATTTTCTGTTTGGCAGAGGATCTTTGGATATGAAAAGCGGTATCGCCATCTGGCTTGAGTTGTTAAATGAACTAGATCAACAAAACACCGGAAAGAATTTGCTGGTATGTTTTGTGTGTGACGAAGAGGGTAACTCGAAGGGAATGATCGACGCGATTCCTTTTATCCGTCAAATGATCGACGATCATCAGTTGGATGTGATATCAGCCATTGATACGGATTACACATCGCCTCAGTTTTCGGGTGATACCCGAAGGTTTTTGTATGGAGGCACCATCGGAAAAATCCTGGTTCAGTATTTGTGCGTCGGAAAAGAGGCGCATGCCGCAGATCCGTTTGCCGGTATCGATGCCAATGAACTGGTAAGTGCATTGATTGAAGAAATCAACATGAATATCGCATATTGTGATAAAAATGATCTGGATGTTACGGTACCGCCGATAACGTTGTCGATCAAGGATGACAAGCAGCAGTATTCCGTTCAGACGGCCAAAATGGCTTCTGTAACGTTCAATGTTGCGACGATAGGCAAAGATATCAGGGAATGGGAAAAACTGTTTTTCGAGGCTGCTGATAAAGCACAGAAAAGGGTATTGGATAAGATTGATAAGAACTATCAAGAGTACTGCTCTTTAAAAGGCATTCTGTGTTCTCCGCTTCAAAATAAAGTGAAAATTAAATCCTTTCGAAACGATGTGAATTTGGATTTAAACCTTGGGGACAATGAAGATGAGCGGGATTTCTCACTGCGATATGTCAAGAAACAGGCTTCAATTGATTCCGGTGCACAAATCATCCTGTTTTTATCAATGCCTTATTATCCGCATCACACACTCGATAAAAATATCGCGAAGCACCAAGAATTTGTCGATGAAATGTTTGCCTGTGCCCCGGAGTATACGTATTTGCCGTATTATCCCTACATCTCGGATTTAAGTTTTGTAAGCCGGGCAAACCCAAAGGATATTGATGCGATCCGTCAATTGATTCCCGGTTATGACAAACTGAATCGAGTGGATTGGGTATCCTTGGATGAATTGAATGTGCCGATGATGAATGTTGGCCCTTGGGGAAAAGATGCGCACAAGTTTACCGAAAGGGTGTATGTGCCATCGATACTGGAAGTATATGAAATACTAGAGAAATATTTGGCCAAATAATGCTGTTTTGATAAGTGAAATTTACTTAATTCAGGCTTTTAAAACTTGATAAGAATGATAAAATAGACTTGGCGGGTGAAATCTATGTTTCCTAATATTCTCAGCAACTTCGTCGTTAACATTGCCATATTGATGATCATCGGATATTTGATGCCCCGGGCATCCTTTTTCCGCAAGACCATTTTTGAACATCAAAAGCGGACCCATGAGAAAATATTACTGGGTCTGATTTTCGGTGCCATTGGTATCTTAGCAACTTACACCGGAATTCGAATCAATGGCGCTATCGTCAATACCCGAGTCATCGGTGTTATCGCCGGTGGATTTTTGGGTGGTCCCATCGTTGGTATCATTGCGGGCTTGTTTGCGGGTTTACACCGCTATGCCATTGACATCAATGGTTTTACCGGTTTGGCATGTGCCGTTTCCACAATCGTTGAAGGCTTGATCGGCGGATTTATGTATAAACGCGTTCGTTCAAGCAAACGTAAATACCGAATCATCTTTGCGACGACCTTTATCGCTGAAATCATCCAGATGATCATCATCCTGCTGATTGCCCGGCCGTTTGTCGATGCCGTTGAGCTGGTACGTATCATCGCTTTACCGATGATCATCCTCAATTCGATTGGTATCGTCGTCTTTCTTGAAAGCATGTACTCCGTTCAGCGCTCTTTGGATCAGCATTCTGCAGTCCATATGAAACTGGCCTTTGACTTGGCTCAGATGTGTTTGCCATATTTGCGCAAAGGGATCCATCATGAAGAAAGTATGGCCGAAAGTGCCAATATCATTTATAAAAATATCGATGCAACAGCCGTACTGATTACCAATAATGAGAAAGTACTGGCGAATGCCGGTGAAAACATCGAAAATCTGCCACAGTTCCCAGTCATTTTTCATTATGAATTTCAGCGTTGCATGCTTAAAAAGAAGACGGTCATGCTCTACGAAGATGACTTGCAGAAATATCAGATGAATCATGCTTTTAAACGGATATTGATTGCACCGTTAATGCGCAGTGACCAGGTGATTGGTACATTAGCGATTTGTGATAAGAAATTTAAGGAGAAGCTGGAGGCTGACCGCGAGTTTATCAACGGTTTGACCAGTTTATTTTCATCCCAGCTGGAACTATCAGAAATTGACAATCAGAAAAAACTGTTGGAAAAAGCGGAACTGCGTGCTTTGCAGTATCAAATCAACCCGCACTTCTTATTCAACGCATTAAATACGATCAGTGCTTATTGTCGTGAAAATCCGGATCGTGCCCGTTCTTTACTCTTGGCATTGTCCTCCTATTTTCGCAACACATTGTCCACTCATAAAGAAATGGTCGATATCCATGAGGAAATCGAGCATGTCCTTTCATATCTTGAAATCGAAAAAGCCCGTTTTGAAGACCGTTTGCAAGTGAATATCGATGTAAGTCCGGATTTGCATTTTATGGTTCCTAACTTTATCGTCCAACCTTTAATAGAGAATGCAATCAAGCACGGGATGAAGAGTCCGCTGTTGGTCGTTGATGTCAAGATCGAGGAGAAGAAAGAAGGACTTTCGATTATGATCAGCGATAATGGCGGCGGGATTCAAAAGCATATCGTTGAGAAGTTGTATACTGGCAATCATGATAAGGATAAAATCGGTTTGGCGAATACTCATCACCGTTTGAAGAGCATTTATCCAAATAATGCGGGATTGCTGATTGAAAGCAAACCGGCATTGGGAACGAGGATTTCCATGCTCATACCTAGAGCAGGAGCTTGATATGCGCATATTGATCGTCGACGATGAACGTATCGCCCGCAGTGAATTGAAGTTTTTGCTAAAAGAAGCGCAAAATGATATTCAGATTCTGGAGGCCGACAGTGTTGAGAGCGCTCTGGGATTGCTAAACAATGTTTCGATTGACGGGGCATTTTTAGATATGCAGCTGCCGGATGGTACCGGGTTGGACATCGGAAATCATATTGTCGATAAAATGGACGGTTGTATCCCCATTGTTTTTTCGACGGCGTATGAGCATTATGCCGTTGATGCCTTTTCGGTCAGTGCGATTGATTATGTGATGAAACCTTTTAGGAAAGTAGATGTCTTGCGGGCGTTTAGCCGCATGACGAAGAAACAGCCGCTGACACCTTTGGCCATCGGTCCCAATGAAAAACTCACGGTAAGCAGTCATGATAAGGTCATTGTTCTTAATATTCCGGACATATGTTATATAACCCCGGTGGAAAGACATTCGGTCGTTTATACAAAGCGTGGTGAATATACGACCCACCAAAG
>PHAF01000081.1 GCA_002841605.1 Firmicutes bacterium HGW-Firmicutes-10
TAAAAATGGATATTAAGGCTGATATTTGTGTCATCCGTTTTGCGGAACTATCGACCAAAGGCAAAAATAAAAAAGATTTTGTACGACTATTGAGAAAAAACATTAACGAAGCGATGAGAAGTTTTGATGGTGTCAAAGTTGTCGGTTCTTTTGATCGGATCTATGTTTATCTCAACGGTGCTGATGATGTGCTCGTACTGGCAAGACTTCAACAAATTTTCGGAATCAGTACGATTTCTCTGGCAGTCAAAGTTGAGCAAGATATCGAGCAGATGAAAGATGTTGCCGTCGCTCTGATGAAACGCGAGCCGAAAAGCAGTTTTAAGGTCATTACAAGAAGGGCAGATAAAACGTTTGGCTTAGTCACCGATCAAATCAACCGTGCATTAGGGACGGCCATCTTAATGAATACGGATCATATCGTTGATGTTCATGAGCCCAAAATCAAGGTTTTGGTCGAGGTCAGACCCGGTGAGGTATATATCACGGTCAACACCGTTCAAGGTGCACACGGATTTCCGGTGGGCATTCAAGGCAAAGCCATGTTACTGCTATCGGGAGGGATTGATTCACCTGTCGCCGGACATTTAAGCAATAAACGCGGGATCGAGGTTGAATGTGTTCACTTTCAGTCACCGCCGTATACATCCGATGCAGCTTTAAGCAAAGTTTTGGATCTTGCCAGAAAAATGACCGATGGCCAAAGCGAAATCCGTATGCATATCGTTAATTTCACGGATTTACAGTTACAAATCAATCATTTCATTCCGGAAAGTTATCGGATAACGATCATGCGCCGAATGATGATCCGCATTGCTCAGGGATTGGCAAGCAAACGCAAATGCAAAGCATTGATAACCGGAGAGTGTGTCGGACAAGTAGCTTCACAGACCCTTGACAGTATACAAGTAATTTCCGCTGTGGCTGATTTGCCGATTTTGCGACCCTTGGTCATGTTCGATAAAAATGATATCATAGCGATCGCTGAGAAAATCGGTACGTATGAAATATCGATAAGACCCTATGAGGATTGTTGTACGATTTTTACACCCATCAATCCGGTAACCCGTCCAGCCTTGCATAAAGCTGAATTTTACGAGAAATCTTTTGATTTCAGTCCGTATGTGATTGAATGTATTGAAAAGGCAGAGACAGTTTTTGTAAAATATAATGAGAAACGAGCAGAGGATACTCTGTTTTAGGAGGATACTATGAATAAACATCTTGTGCTGCAAAGCGATTTCGGGTTAGTGGATGGTGCCGTGGCTGCCATGTATGGCGTTGCACTGGATGTTTCCCCGAGTCTTAAAGTGTATGATTTAACCCACGAAATTCCACCATACGATATTTTTGCGGCTTCATACCGCTTGATTCAGACGTTGCAATACTGGCCGCAAGGGACAGTGTTTGTCTCGGTCGTCGATCCCGGTGTCGGTTCCAACCGTAAAAGCGTCGTTGCTAAAACAAGCAGCGGGCATTATGTCGTAACACCGGATAACGGAACACTTACTCACATCAAACGGTTGATCGGTATTGAGGAAGTAAGGGAAATCGAGGAAGCGGTTCACCGTCGTAAGAACACGGAACACTCGTATACTTTTCATGGTCGGGATGTTTATGCCTTTACCGGAGCCAAACTGGCCGCAGATCTGATTTCATTTGAGGATGTCGGTCAATTATTGTCGGTCGAACGTGTGGTGGAAGTCGAGTTGTCCGTTGCGCAGTTGTTTGAGGATCGTATCGTCGGTTGTGTCGACATTCTTGATGTGCGTTTTGGCAGCTGCTGGACCAACATCTCCAGAGAACTGTTTACGAAGCTGAATGTGGAGTTTGGCGAAATGGTGGAAGTATCCATCACCAACGGCCATATCCGCGTCTATCAGAATCATGTATGTTACGGACCGACCTTTGCACAAGTTAATGTCGGAGAAGTTCTCTTATATACTAATTCGATGTATCACATGGCTCTGGCCATTAATCAGGGAAATTTTGCGCGGGCGTACAATATCGGTACCGGACCGCAGTGGAAAGTTGAAATCAAGAAAGTAGTGAGGTAATTTATGGCATTTGATCAATTAAGCAACCGCTTAGCCCAGGCGGTCAAGAAGATTTCCGGACAATCCAAACTGACCGAGAAAAATATGGATGAAATGCTTCGGGAAGTGCGTTTAGCGCTTTTGGAAGCAGATGTCAACTTATCCGTCATTCAACAGTTTTTGGCGGATGTCAAAGAAAAAGCAATTGGAATGGACGTCTATACCAAAGTCAATCCGTCGCAGATGGTCGTCAAGGTCGTTCACGATGAACTTGTTCTTTTGTTGGGTGAAAAAGAGGCAACGCTAAATCTCACCCATAAACCATCCGTGATCATGATGGTGGGTTTGCAGGGAACCGGTAAAACGACTTCTGCTGCTAAACTGGCATTGTGGCTCAGTAAAAAAGAAAACAAAAAGGTATTGCTGGTCGCTGCGGATTTGGCCCGTCCGGCCGCAATCGAGCAATTAAAAATTCTTGGTGCTTCGGTCGGTGTCGAGGTTTTTTCAATGGATATCGGTACCGGTGTCGTTAATACGGTCAAAGAATCACTTGCTTACGCCATCAATCAGCAGTTTGATGCAGTGATCGTTGATACAGCAGGTCGTTTGCATGTGGATGACAGTTTGATGGATGAACTGAAACAAGCGTTTACCGTTTTACGGCCTCAGGAAGTATTGCTTACGGTCGATGCAATGACCGGACAGGATATCGTGACCGTAGCGGATTCTTTCAATAAAGCACTCAAACTGACCGGTTTGATCGTCACAAAGTTTGACGGGGATGCCCGTGGCGGCGGAGTTTTGTCCGTTCGCAAAGTAACTTCGGTGCCGGTCAAGTTTGTTGGTACCGGTGAAAAGACCGATGAGTTTGAACAGTTCTACCCTGAGCGTATGGCCTCGCGCATCTTAGGCATGGGCGATGTTTTGTCTTTGGTGGAAAAAGCAGAAGAGAAGATGGATTTAGAGGCGAGCATGAAGGGTGCCCAACGTCTGATGCAAGGCACATTCACATTGGAAGATATGATGGATCAGTTGAATCAGGTCGCAAAACTGGGTTCAATTTCGGGATTGTTGAAAATGATGCCGGGAGCCAATCAGCTGGCTGCCCAAATCAATGACGAGGCTGCTAATCGTCAGATGAAACGATCCAAGGCGATTATTCAAAGTATGACCACAGAAGAACGTCAGCAACCGGATTTGTTGAGGGCTTCTCGCAAAGTTCGGATCGCTAATGGTTCGGGGACCAGCGTCGCTGAAGTTAATAAACTGTTGACTCAGTTTGAGAAGACAAAAGAGCAAATGAAAATGATGATGCGGATGGGCGGAGGAAATAATCCGTTGAGTCAAATGGCCGCAAAGCCGGGTTCAAACACCCGTCCCAATCCAAACAAGAAAAAGAAAAAGAGATAAAATACTAAATCTTTGTCCGTTAAGTAAAAAACCTTGACACACCATGATTTTATGATATGATTGTTAAGGAATTAAAGGAGGAACAAATATGGCTGTAAAATTACGTTTAAAAAGAATGGGTGCTAAAAAGAGTCCGTTTTACCGTATCGTTGCTGCAGATGCACGTTCACCGCGTGATGGACGTTTCATTGAAGCGATCGGTTACTATAACCCGACAACAGTTCCGGCAGATGTCAAAATCGATGCCGAACTTGCTTTGAAATGGTTAAACAACGGTGCACAACCGTCGGATACCGTGCGCGCATTGTTGTCTGGTGCCGGCGTTATGAAGCGTTTCCACGAAGAAAAGACTGGTAAGTAAGCATGAACTCATTGGAACAAGTCTTATATGATCTTGTCAGTCCGATGGTCGAAGATATCGCTAGTTTATCCGTTAAGACATTGTCGAGTCTTGACGAGTCGGAAATCGTCCTGATGGTTTATGCCAAGTCGGAAGATATTGCCCGCCTGATCGGCCGGCAGGGTTCGATGGCAACCGCTATCCGTCATATGATGTCGATTCCTTCGCGTATCGAAGACAAGAAAATCGCGATCAAGTTTGAGTCGTATTAGGATGCCTGGCATCCTTTTTTTGGAGGTTTTATGAAAAAAATCAAAATCGGTCAAATCGTCCGTCCTTTCGGACTCAAAGGCGAAGTCAAAGTCAAGCTGTATACAGACTTTCCTGAGCTGCGTTTTACCGTTGGCATGCCGTTGTTTTTGACGACTGCTAAAGAGGATATTGATGTAGTGGTCTCTTCTTTTCGGATGCATCAGGGTTTTGCTTTGGTATCATTTGAAGGTAAACCCTCGATCGATGATATCGAAATTTATCGAAACTGTGAACTTTCAATCGATGAAGCAAAGATCGAACATGACGAAGACGACATTTACTACTTCGATCTGGTCGAATGTACGGTCGTTGATGAAAGCGGTGCGGTTTTGGGCAAAATCAGTGAAGTCATCGATACACCGGCACATGCGGTCATTCGCATAGTAGGTGAGGGAAAGAATTTCCTTTTGCCTTATGTCGACGCGTTTATCATTGATGAAGATATGGAAGAGAAAAAGATAACTGTCCGATTGATTGAGGGGATGTTATGAGAATAACCATAGCCACGATCTTTCCGGAAATGTTTGAAGGGTTCATTACGACATCCATTATTAAAAAAGCCGTACTAAAAGGCCTGGTCGAAATCGATACCGTGGACATCCGCTCTTTTAGCAAAGATAAACATCGCCGTGTCGATGATTATCCTTTCGGGGGAGGGCAGGGGTTGGTAATGATGGCACAACCGGTGATTGATGCGTTGAACAGCGTTAAAACACCTGAAAGCAAAGTAATTTATCTGACGCCGGTGGGTGAGGTTTTTTCACAGCCAAAAGCAAAGGAATTTGTTTTACAAAAGCATATCATTTTGCTTTGCGGTCATTATGAAGGAATCGATGAGCGCATCATGGAACATGTGGATATGTGCCTTTCGATTGGTGATTTTGTATTGACCGGGGGGGAAGTTGCGGCTATGGTCGTGACGGATGCCATTGTCCGTTTGGTTGATGGCGTCATCGCCGAAGCTTCGCATCAGCAGGAGTCATTTGAAGGGGATTTGCTGGAGTACCCGCAATATACCCGGCCTGCCCAATATGAAGGTAAAACGGTACCGGATGTACTCCTTTCGGGTAATCATGAAGCGATCCGCACATGGCGATTGAAGCAGTCTATCCGAAAAACGATGCAGTATCGCCCGGATCTTTTAAGGAAACGGATTTTCAATAAAGAAGAGAAAAAACTGCTCTTGGAAATTGAATCCGAAAAAGTTGAAAAAGATTGATTTATTGATTCAATTGTGATAAATTATATTAGCCTATGGCACCCCGGTTCCGCTGATCCTTCGATGAATGAGCCGGTTAGGAACAAGGAGTGTGAGAAATATGAAATTGAATTTAGTTAGCGAAGTGACCAAGTCACAAATTCGTAACGATCTTCCTGATTTTCGCAGTGGTTGTACGGTTCGCGTCGATGTCATCATCAAAGAAGGCGACAAAACCCGTATCCAAGCCTTTGAAGGCGTTGTCATTGCCCGTAGCGGCAGCGGCATAGCGGAAACATTCACCGTACGTAAAGTGTCCAACTCTATCGGAGTCGAAAGAACCTTCCCGGTTAATTCCCCGATCATTGCTGGAATCACCGTCGTTCGTCGCGGTAAGGTTAGAAGAAGCAAATTGTTCTACCTGCGCGGTCGTTCAGGTAAAGCTTCTCGTATCAAAGAGATTCGTTAAAAGAACGCCGGGTGTACCCCGGCGTTTCTTATTAAGGAGAGCAACATGTCACAGGAAAACAACAGAGAAAACGAAATATTGGAAAGCTACCGGCTTAGAAATCAGCGACCAAAAGATGAGCCATCATTTTTGGCGGAGATCTGGGATTTTATCAAATCAATTACCATCAGTATCATCATTGTTTTTCTGTTGACGACTTTTATCGTCAAACCGATCCGCGTCGATGGTTCAAGCATGTATCCTACATTGAAGGATAAGCAAATCGGCTTTTCAAACATCATTTCATTGAAAATCGCTGGAGCCAACCGTTTTGACGTCGTAATCGTATATGTGCCTCAGCAGGATGAATATTTAGTCAAACGAGTCATCGGACTGCCCGGAGAAACGATCAGTTATCGTAAAGATCAGCTGTTTATCAACGGATTTCCGATGGATGAAGAATTTCTGGACAAAGAGTATGTTGCAGAAGTCAAATCAAAAATCAAAGGAAACTTCACATCAGATTTTGCGGAGTTTACACTGGCAGACGATGAGTATTTTTTGATGGGGGACAATCGTCCGTTTTCATCGGACTCCCGCCGTTTTGGACCTTTTAAACTTAAAAATATCATCTCAAAAGATGCCTATATCATTTTTCCGCTTGATCAAATTCATTTTATCATTCAGTAAGGAGGAGCGACTATGACCATTCAATGGTTTCCAGGACACATGACCAAAGCGAAACGGACAATCAGCGAACATCTGAAACTTGTCGATATGGTCATTGAACTTCGTGACGGACGCATTCCGATGTCATCCGCAAATCCTCTGTTACAAGAACTCATTGCCAACAAACCGCGATTAATCGTTTTTACTAAGCGGGATATGGCGGATGAAAGTGTTACAAAACAATGGATCGCATATTTTGAAAAGGACGGTCAAACCGTCATTTTCATAGATTCACAAAAGGATAATGTCAAAAAAATCTTGCTTGAAAACTGTCTGAAAGTCATGGATGCGAAAATACAGCGCGATTTAAGACGCGGTATTCATCCGCGCGCCATACGGGCGATGATCGTGGGTATCCCTAACGTCGGTAAATCAACGCTCATCAACCGGCTTGCGAAGCGCAAAGTCGTCGATGTAGCCAATCGTCCGGGTGTGACACAGTCCATCAAGTGGTTGACAGTAGATAAAAGATTAGACGTTATGGATACCCCCGGGATTCTGTGGCCGCGATTCGATGATGTGAAAATCGGCAACAGACTTGCACTTACCTCAGCAATCAAAGAGCAAATCTTACCCATTGAACAGGTCGTTGCCTTTGGTTTGGAGTATCTGCTTAATCATTATCCAAAAATTCTGAACGAACGATACGGAGTTAGCGCTACTGAATTTGACTTTGATGCCACTATTGAAATGATCGGCCGCAAATTCGGGTTTATCATGGCGGAAAACGAAGTGGATAAGCGCCGGACCATGGCTGCCTTTATGGCTGATTTACGTCAGGATAACTTGAAATCCATTAGTTGGGAGAGACCGGATGAATACTTATGAACAGCCTTTTTGGGATGATAATCAACTTGTCATCGGAATCGATGAAGCCGGACGCGGACCGTTGGCTGGTCCTCTGATCGTAGCCGGAGTCGTTTTACCGATCGGATATCATCATGCGTTGATCAATGATTCCAAACAGCTGAGTGAGAAAAAACGTAAACTGCTATTTCATGAAATCATGAGCAATGCCTGCGAGGTCATCATCGTCATCGTTGATGAGACGACGATCGACCGGGAAAACATTTATCAGGCTACCAGACAAGCAATGGCAAATATCGCCCGATGCAGTATCGCTCAGGCAGTATTGACGGATGCGATGCCGTTAACGTTGGATAAAAGCGTTACTTCCATCATCAAAGGGGACTCTAAAAGCATCAGCATCGCGGCCGCAAGCATCATCGCCAAAGTGATCCGCGATACGAAGATGAAGCATTTAGATAAAATTTACCCGGAATATGGATTTGCCAAACATAAAGGCTACGGAACCAAGGCTCACACAGACGCTATTCAAAGGTATGGAATTACGCCTATTCACCGCAAATCTTTCGCACCGGTTAGCTTTTATCAAGAATCTCTGTTTGCAAACAAAGGATGACCTTTGTTTTTTTTAGGCAAATCACCTTTTAATTCATAATAATTAGTGAGGTGGATCATGAGAGAACTAATGATAAAGGCAGCGATAAAATATGAGGGCAGTTATGAGAAAATTGCCGAGGCTATCAAAAGACATGAAGAAATCGCATGCAGCGGATGGCGTCACGGTGCAATCACCATATTGGACAAAGAATACCCGGCTGCGCTTAAACAATTGCGTTATCCGCCGTTTGTGTTATTCTATAAAGGGAATCTGAACCTTCTTAATCAATCGGCCATCAGCATCATCGGGTCTCGTCATCCGGAGAGTTATGGAGTCGAAATGACAAAGCAAATCGTCAGAAACTGTCATCGGAAGTTCGTTATTGTCAGCGGACTGGCAAAAGGTATTGATGCCATCGCCCATCATGAAGCCATGATCACTCATCGCAAAACGATCGGTGTCATCGGCTGTGGAATCGATCGGATTTATCCGATGGAAAATCAGCATTTGTTTGAGGATTTATCTGTAAACGGATTGATCATCAGTGAATATCCCGCGTTTACTCCACCCCGCAAACATCACTTTCCTTTTCGAAACCGATTGATCGCAGCACTTGGCGAGAAGTGTGTAGTAACTGCCGCAACCATAAAAAGCGGGACGATGCTTACGGTCAATGAGGCGTTGACTCTGGGCAAAGAAGTG
>PHAF01000082.1 GCA_002841605.1 Firmicutes bacterium HGW-Firmicutes-10
ATTCCGGTTGTTTCCTTGAAGATTGCTGATCAAAACAAATTTTTCGAGTTGACCGAAAGGGTTTCGAAAATGGGTGCCGGGAAAAATCTGATCGTAACCTGGCTTGACTTTGAAGAAGGCGATTCTTATGAAGCGGAGCGACTCAAAGAAGCCACGGGCCAGCAAAAGTACATTTCCGCTGCTACCGTTTCAGCAGGAATCAGAGGAGATGCGATCATCAAAGGCAGTTTCTCTGATGCTGAAGCACGAGAACTTGCCGATTTGATCAATTCCGGTTCTTTACCAGTCAAAATGGCAGAACTTTATTCCAATGTTGTGAGTGCCGAATTTGGTATCGCTGCTTTTAATCAAACGTTGATTGCCGGTTTTGTCGGTATATTCCTTGTTATGGCAGCGATGATCCTAGTCTACAAACTACCGGGAATCGTGGCGGCCATCATGCTGTTTTTGTACGTATTTGTCGTTATGTTTATTTACAATTCGATGGGTGGCGTGTTTACCTTGCCAGGTATCGCAGCATTGGTATTGGGGGTCGGTATGACCGTTGATGCCAACATCATCACCTTTGAACGTATCAAAGATGAACTGTATTTGGGCAGGACGTTGGAAAAAGCTTATGTCGAAGGCCATCAGCTGGCTTTCTGGACGATTTTTGATTCACAGTTTACGACCTTTATTGCCGCATTGATCATGTATATCATGGGTACCGGTGCCGTCAAGGGATTTGCGACCATGTTGATGGTCACCGTATTTGTAACCGTAATGCTCAATGTTTATTTTACGAAGTTCTTGTTGGGTCTGCTGGTCCGTTCCAAATACTTTAACAATAAAAAGGGATTGTTTGGCGTAAAACCGTCGAATATTCCGGATGTGACCAAAGGTGAAAATCAGAAGTATTTCGGTCCTTTCACAAACATCGATTTTATCAAGGAGTCCAAAAAATTCCTTCTTGGCAGTGCAGCGATTTTGATTCTGGGATTATCGATGTTTACGATCAATTCCTTCCGTGGTGTGGATGGCTTTAATTTAGGCATCGACTTCTCGAGTGGAACCAAAATCACCATGCAATCGGATATCCCGCTGACTTTGGAAGAAATCCGTGTTGATTTCGCCAAATTCGGTTATGACAGTGTTTCTGTTCAGTTTGCCGGAGATGATATTGCTTATGTCACGACCCGTGAAACGGAAACAACGGAAAACCTTCGTGCATTAAAAGTTTTCATTGAAGAAAAATACGGCCATGAAGCCAATGATGTCGTCGTAACGCCGGTTGTCGGTCGCGAGCTCGTCATCAATGCCTTGACGTTATCGCTGTTGGCGTGGATCTTGATGATGGTGTATATCACATTGCGCTTTGAATGGGATTATGCGCTGGGTACGATTGTAGCCTTATTGCATGATATATTCATCGTTCTGGGTGTATTCGCTATCTTTAGAATCGAAGTCAATACCGAACTGGTTGCTGTTATACTGGCTATCATCGGTTACTCGGTGGATGACTCCATCGTAGTGTTTGATCGTATTCGTGATACCGTAAAACATTGGCCGAAACCGCATATTTCGAGAGCGGACTACCGCCTAATCGTCAATTCATCGCTTCAAGTAACCTTGTGGCGTTCGCTGTTCAATACCTTTACCACGATTTTACCGGTATTTGCACTGATCTCGATCGGATCACCGGAAATCTTTGAGTTTAACTTTGCCATGTTGATCGGTTTGTTTGCCGGAGCTTATTCGTCGATTTTCGTAGCCGTTCAGTTGTGGTACTATATCCGTATCAATAAAAAACCGCAATCGCAAAAATCCAAGAAACCTCGCAAAAAAGAAGCTTTGGATGAAATGACGATTATTGGTATCAATGATTAAAGGGCTTTGCCCTTTTTTCGCTTAAGGAGGGTCATCATGTACGCTATAAAAGACAATATCGAGTTTGATGAGCGGTTATTTGAGCATTTTTCGTCCGAGTATACCCGTTTGATGTTATCGTCGAAGAACTTGACGGACGAGCAAATCGAGCAGCTGGTTTATGGGCGGCTACAGATTGAGGACAGTGAGGTCATCAACGAGGCGGCCAATCTTTTCAATGTTGCGAAGCGTGAAAACCGCAAAGTCATGATTTGCGGAGATTACGATGCCGATGGCATATGTTCAACGGCCATGATGGTCGACCTGTGTCAACGACTGGGTTTTGTGACCGGATACTATATTCCGGATCGATTAAAAGAAGGATACGGAACCAAAGAATCAACGATTGAAGCAGCTCTTGAAAAAGGGTACGATTTCTTCATACTGGTCGATAACGGTGTTTCCACTGTTGAAGTTAACAAGAAGATCATGGAATCGAAATCAAAACTTTTGATCATCGATCATCATGTCATCAGCGAACTTGTTACGGCAGATGTGCTGCTACATCCGGATGTTCTTCCTGAAGCCTATCAGAGCATGTGTACATCCGGACTGGTTTATTTACTGTGTCTTGCCTTGGGAATGGAAAATGACAAAATGATTCAATTGGCAGCAGTTGCGACGATCGGTGATATGATGCCGCTATGGAACTACAATCGTCAATTAATCATCGATGGGCTTAAATCACTGAATCACTCACCCTTGCTGCAGTTTGCTGCTTTGCTTGATAAAAATGTAAACGAATACGATGAAGGGCTGATCGCCTTTCAGATTGTTCCAAAGTTGAATGTGGTTGGACGACTTTCAGATCGGGCAAATGTCAATCAGGTCGTAAAATACATGCTCAGCGATCAGAAGGAGGAAATCCTTGCAGTTGCTGAAATCATTAAGCAACTGAACTTGACGCGACGTCAATTGAGTGCAAAGATGTATGATTTATCCAAGTCGCAGATTACGGATGAAAAACTGCTGATCATCACTCATCCGCAGTTTCATGAAGGTTTGGTCGGCATCACGGCGGGTCAGATCAGCAAAGAAACCGGTAAGCCCACCATCGTGTTGGCTCAGAAAGAAAACAGTTATAAGGGCAGCGGTCGCAGTAATTCGATCAATCTGCATAAACTGTTAAGCGAAGCACATGAGCATCTGCTGCATTTTGGCGGACATGCCCAGGCAGCGGGTGTAGAAATCAGCAACCGGCAGTTTGATGAGTTCAGCCGCTTTATGGTCGCAGGCGTCAATGATCTGATGGAACACTTGGATGATGATGTGGTTGAAGTACTTCGCATAGAACCTGAGATTCTTACTTTAAGTTCCATTGATGAATTTGAGAGGTGTTCACCTTTTGGTCAGGGTTTTGAGCGACCGCTGGTGTTTCTGAAAAATGTCACAGTCAAACGTCCGATGCATAACGCTAACCGAAATTTCAGCAAGTGGCTGATTTCGGTTGGAAATCAGGAAGCTGAGGTCGTACTTTTCAGTAATACCGATGATTCCATTCGGAATGCGGATTCGCTGGATGTCATTGCGACTGTGACGATTTCGTCGTTTATGGGCAGACGCAAGATTTCTTTGATGGCTCAAAAGGTAGCGAAAAGTCATGGAAATTAATCAGAATTTTGCTATAATGTACATGTTAAGGGAGGCATATCCATGAATTTAAAAGATTACGTTGCTGAAATACAAGATTTTCCGATTCCGGGCATCCTGTTTCGGGATATCACGCCGTTGATGGGTGATGGCGAAGCATTTCATGAAGCATCACAACGCATCATCGATTTCGCCAATTCGGTCGGTACCGAAGTTGTTGTAGGACCAGAGTCCCGTGGGTTTATTTTTGGCTGTCCGGTCGCTTATGCGATGAAAATCGGTTTCGTGCCGGTGCGCAAACCGGGTAAGTTGCCGCGTGAAACCGTCAGTTATAAATACGATTTAGAATATGGCAGCAATGAATTGCATGTTCACAGTGATGCGATCAAACCCGGTCAGAAAGTGCTGATCGTGGATGACTTGCTGGCTACCGGCGGAACCGTCGAAGCTACGATCGAGCTGATTCGCCGTTTGGGTGGAGATGTCGTCGGCTGTGCATTTTTAATCGAACTTACTTCATTGGAAGGACGTAAGAAACTCAAAGATGTCGAAATATTTACATTGATGTCGTATGAATAAACAATCGAAGAGAATTCTCTTCGATTTTTAAAAAAAGCAGTCAGAAAGGAGGAGGACCATGGCAACTCAAACAAAACAAATCACTGTTGATATCCTGATGGAGACCGTCAAGGAATACATCAACCATCCGCAGAATCTTGAACTAGTCGAAAAAGCAATTGCTTATGCGACCGAAAAACATGCCGGTCAAATGCGTAAAAGCGGCGAGCCTTATATCAATCATTTGCTTAATGTCGCACACATTCTGGCAACGTTGCGTGTCGGTCCTTCGACGATCGCTGCCGGATTATTGCATGATGTATGTGAAGACTGCGGAGTATCCAAGGAAGAACTGACGAAAGCGTTTGATGCGGAAATCGCAACAATCGTTGAGAGCGTCACAAAAATCGGCAACATTAAGTTTACCGATGAAAAAGAATACTTGGCAGTCAATCACCGTAAGATTTTCATTGCGATGGCCAAGGATATCCGGGTCATTTTGGTCAAACTGGTCGACCGCTTGCACAACATGCGGACCCTTCAGTATCAGCCGGAAGAAAAACAACGGAAAATATCCGCTGAAACATTGGATGTATATGCGCCGATCGCTCATCGTTTGGGTATCAGTGAAATTAAAAACGAACTGGAAGATTTGAGTTTTTACTATCTTTACAGAGAACAATACTATGAAGTCGCACGTCTTGTGGAAGTACGCAAGGCCGAGCGTGACAATCAGGTTAATCGCATGATTCAGGAAATCTCTGAGATGCTCAGCGAGCATAATATCACTCATCGTATTTTCGGCCGTTCAAAACATCTTTATTCCATTTACAAAAAAATGACGACCAAGCAAAAGCGGTTTGATGAAATTCTGGATTTGCTTGCCATTCGGATCATTTGTGAAGAAGAAGTGAACTGCTATGAGATTTTGGGATATATCCATGCCAAATACCGTCCGATCCCCGGGCGCTTAAAAGATTATATCGCTATGCCAAAGATGAATATGTATCAATCACTGCATACGACCATCGTAGCGGATGAAGGCAATATTTTCGAAGTACAGATCCGTACGGAAAATATGGACTCGATCGCCGAGCGCGGTATCGCGGCTCACTGGCATTACAAAGAGGGCGGCAAATATTCGGCAGAAAAAGAACAGCGTGAGATTGAAAACAAGCTGTCCTGGTTTAAAGATTTCAGTGCGCTCACGACCGATGTCAATGATGATGCGCAGGAATATATGGAACTGCTTCAGAAAGATATTTTCGAGGCCAATGTCTACGTCATGTCGCCAAAGGGACGGGTCATCGATCTTCCCAATGGTTCGACCCCTATTGATTTTGCCTATCGTATTCATACCGAAGTCGGACACGCGACCATTGGCGCAATCGTCAACGGCGTTTTAGTACCTATCAATACGAAACTGAAAACCGGTGATGTCGTACAGATACGTACGACCAAACAACCCAGCGGACCTTCGGAGGATTGGCTGAAGTTTGTTAAGACATCCCATGCCCGCAATAAAATCAGAGCTTTTTTGCAGAAGAAAGAACAGGAAGACCGTCAAGACTTTATCAAAAAAGGTCAATCCATGTTTGTTGAGGAACTGAAAAAGCGCAATCTCGATGAGAAAGAAATCGTCGGTTCCAAGCGCTTGGAATCAGTTTTTAAAGAGTTTAATGTCAAAAACGAAGATGATTTCTATTATGCGATTTCTGTAAAATCTTTGACGCTTCATGCCATCATGGAAAAACTGACCGATACACGCAAATCACTTTTAGATACGATCAACCTTTCAAAATTGTTCAATAAACCGCCGCAAAAGAAGACGATCAGTAAATCGGGCATCCGCATTGCCGGTGTCGAGACGATGATGGTTTCACTGGCCGGATGTTGTACACCGGTGTATGGCGATGAGATCATCGGTTATATCACCAAAGGACAGGGTGTCAAAGTCCATCGCAAGGATTGCCCCAATATCATCAATGAAACCAAGCGATTGATTCATGTGGAATGGGATTCGGAATTTGAAACCGGTAAATATGAAGTTCAGCTGTTTATCATGGCCAATGACCGTAATTTTCTTTTGACCGATCTGGTGACCATCGTTTCACAATGCAAAGCAGGGCTGAATGCGGTCAATTCGACGGTCAATGATGATAAAGTTACTGCCACTACGACGATGAAAATCGTGGTTGAGGATTTTGATCATCTCAAACTTGTTATCGCTAACCTGCGCAAGGTCAATGGCGTCATTGATGTCGACCGTGTGACTCTTTGATTTAATATTGTTCTTAAAAGCAATAAAAAAGTGATATAATTTTTATGAGCAAAGTGTTCTCTGCAGTAAAAATAATATCATTTTTTTTGTTTGAATTCGTAGCGGAATTTGGCTTATAAAGTCACTTGTGGATTGAACCATTCAAATCGAGGTGAGTTTATGGATGAATTCATGAAAATCGCAATAATGGAGGCACAAAAGGGTATACAAAACAGAGATGGCGGCCCTTTTGGTGCAGTCATCGTCAAAGACGGGGTAATCATTGCCAGAGGGCATAACCGCGTCATTTCTTCCCACGACCCTACCGCACATGCAGAAGTCGTGGTCATACGTGAAGCTTCTGCACTGCTGAAACGCTTTGACTTATCGGACTGTGAGCTCTATACCACCTGTGAACCTTGTCCTATGTGCTACTCCGCTGCTCACTGGGCTAAGATTAAAAAACTTTATTTCGGTGCGACCCGGCAGGATGCAGCAGATATTGGTTTTGATGATGAATATCTCTATGAGGTGTTGGCCAATGAGCGAATCGATGATCAGATGGCACAAGAGCAGATGGGAAGAGACAGTTGCTTACAAGTTTTTAAGGCATATGAAAATGATGCTGAAAGAACAGCCTATTGAGAAAACGCGAATTTTTTAGTAAAGAGTTGAATTTTGATATTCAGATTGATCTTCTAAATTTCAGCGTTCTGCAGGTCGAATTTCTAATATTCAGCTTGTTAATCACTTGAACTCGTGAATTTGGATTCTTGAAGTTCGACGTTCTTTATGATAAAATACCGCTATATCCAATGAACAAGAGTTCATCAGAGGATTGCTAAAGAGAGGGAAGCATTGGTGGAAGCTTTCTGCATGAACCTGATGATTGACACTTGCAAGGAGAATTTCTGAAATGAGTAGGAAATTCCGTTTTCCGCGTTAAGGACTCAAGTGTCTTGTCTTGTGACAAGAAATTAAGGTGGTACCACGTTAAGCGTCCTTAAACAGGCGCTTTTTTTGTTTCAAAGGAGGAAACTATGGCAAATTATCAAGGCCCTCGCGGCACACAGGATGTCTTTGGCATCGAAATTACCAAATGGCATGCAATCGAAGATCTGATCCGCAAATTCACTCATCTTTACCATGTCGAAGAAATCCGAACACCGGTTTTCGAACATACCGAGGTATTCAAGCGCGAATCCGACAGTTCGGATATGGTCAATAAGGAAATGTATACATTCAATGACTTCGGAGGTCGCTCACTGACCCTTCGTCCGGAAGGTACGGCCGGTCTGATCCGCAGCTACGTCGAACATAAGATGTATGCAAACCCCGATACACCACAGAAGTTCTACTACATTGGACCAAACATGCGATATGAACGTCCGCAAAAAGGTCGTTTGCGCATCCACCATCAGTTCGGGGTGGAGTTTATCGGAGCAAAAAGTCCGTTGGTCGATGCGGAAGTGATCCACCTGGGATTTGCCTTCGTTTCGGCGATCGGTCTGAAAGACTTAAAAGTACTGGTCAACACGCTGGGCGATGATGAGTCAAGAGCAGCCTACCGTGAAGCACTGAAGTCTCATTTTGCACCGCATCTTGAAACATTGTGTCCGGATTGTAACCGCAGATACCAGCAAAACCCCTTACGTATTTTGGACTGTAAAGTCGATGCGCAACATCCGTCACTGTTATCTGCTCCGAAAATCAATGATTATCTCAATGAAGAGTCCAAATCATACTTTAATGATGTCGTCCACTATCTGGAAGGATTGGGAATGACCGTTGAGGTAAGCGACCGGTTGGTCCGCGGGTTGGATTATTATACACACACCGTCTTTGAAATTGTCAGTGCCAATGAAAAGATGGGCTCACAATCCACGATCTTCGGGGGAGGCCGCTATGATGGTCTTGTCGAATATTTTGGCGGACCTTCGATTTCCGGTATCGGATTTGGCTTGGGCATTGAGCGGCTTTTGGTGGCATGCGATGCTGAAGGCATCGATTTGGCCCAACCGAAATCGCTGGATGTCTACATCATGCCTTTGTCAAAGGAAGTATTGACGACATCGATGCAGCTGAGTGCTTTTTGCAGGGGATACGGATTCAGTACGGAACTGGATGTATTGCAACGTTCGATGAAAGCACAGTTTAAATCGGCTGAACGAATGGATGCATCGGTATTGATTTTTGTCGGTGACGATGAAGTTGCTAAGCAAGTCGTAAAGATGAAAAA
>PHAF01000083.1 GCA_002841605.1 Firmicutes bacterium HGW-Firmicutes-10
CGATCATCATGTTGAGCGTTTTCGCAGGCACCTTAGGACCGGTGATCAGTCATTTGATTTTCGGGTACGGATTTACAGGTGCGTTTGCCTGGTTTTTGGGCATAACGGTAGGGACCCTTTTGGGATTCTTTGTTATTCCGATTGCCAGACATTTGTTAAAGTTCCATGATGGCTTCAATTTGTATAACATCGGCTTTGCCTCCGGGATCATCGGCATCGTCTTTGTTTCAGTAATGAAATCCTTGGGATATCCGACCCAAAGGGTGGTATTATTGTATCAAAGCCATAACTCGATCATATTGGCATTGTTGTTTGTCTCGTGCTTTTATATGATGACAGTCGGATATTTTGCGGAAGAAGAGTTGATTAAAAAATGGAAACTCATACTTCCCATCAGTGGTCGTGCTATTTCCGATTTCACTGAACCTGCGGGATTTGGGGCTACATTGTTCAATATGGGCCTTGTCGGGCTTTTAAGCACGGCATTAGTATTGATCCTTGGCGGGGTCGTCGACGGATTTATGCTTGCCGCTATTTATACAATCATTGGATTTGGCGCATTTGGTAAGCATCCGAAAAACATGTGGCCGATTTTTACCGGAGCAATATTATCAAGTCTTGTACTCGGACTGCCATTAAGTGCAACCACGACACTTGGCTCGATACTGTTTGCAACGACCTTGGTACCGATAGCCGGTGTCTATGGTCCGGGTTGGGGTATCGTAGCGGGATTTTTACATGTATTTGTCGTAAGGCAAGTAGGGGATTTTCATGGGGGTTTAAATTTGTATAATAATGGATTTGCCGGTGGCTTGGTTGCCGGTGTACTGATCATCATTATTCAAACATTGAAAGGCGGGGAAAAATGAGAACACATGTCAAACGTATTACCAGTATTGCTGATGAAATTACCACATTTCTGTTGCTAGAGAACTTCTCGAAGTTATCAATGACCATTGAACCTGAAGGAAAAACAACTAAGCTGCGTTTTGTCAGTGAGAACAATTCCATGACGGAGGAACAGTTGGAAGAAATTTTACAGATATTAAATCAACCCAGACAAATCGAATTAGAAACTTACTATTGGACATTGCTAGGTGAAAGCGGTGCCGATATGTCATTAAATGTCGTGGGTCGAATGATTGATACAGCACAGGGTTATCTGGAGAATGGAGCCATCGTGCTAACACTTACCAGGGAAGAAATTGAATGATCATTGAAAAACAACGCGTCGTTATTCTGGGTGTCAAAGAAACATCCTTGAATAATTTTAACAGGGCCATGGAAGAATTGGTCAATTTAGCTGTGGCTTGTGATATGGAAGTGATTGCCTCATTTCAACAAGTGACTTCTAGTGAGTCATCCACCTATATCGGTAGCGGGAAAATTGAAGAAATCAAAAATTTCTGCATGGAGAATGATGTGGGAACCGTGATTACCTTGCATGAATTGTCTCCTTCACAACTGCGGAACTTGGATGAGGCATTGGATTTGGCAGTGTTTGACAGGACAGCTTTGATTCTTGAAATATTCGCTCGTCGGGCAAAAAGCAAGGAAGCAAAACTTCAAGTTGATCTGGCAAGATTACAATATGAACTGCCCCGAATGATCGGGAGTTATACGGCTTTAAGCAGACAAGCCGGTTCGCAAGGAGCCATGCGCAGCCGCGGTACCGGAGAAACAAAACTTGAATTGGACCGTCGCCGTTTGGAACGTCAGGTGTATGAAATGAATCAGGACTTACAGTTGATCGCACAACAACGCCAGGTACAGCGTCGCAAACGCAAAAAACAAGGGCTTTTCAATGTAGCTTTGGTTGGCTACACCAATGCCGGTAAAAGCACCTTAATGAATCGATTGATATCAATCAGTCAAAATGGAGTGGTTGAAAAAGAAGTATTTGTGAAAGATCAATTATTTGCCACATTGGAAACATCGGTCAGAAATATTCACATTCCGCCATACCCTCCGTTTATATTATCGGATACGGTCGGGTTTGTCAGTGATCTTCCGCATCAGTTGATTAAAGCTTTCAGGTCAACACTGGAAGAAGCAATCGAAGCAGATATCTTGTTACATGTCGTTGACTATTCCGATCCTGACCACCAATCTCACATTGACATCACTCGTGAAACATTGAGGGATATCGGTGCCGGATTGATTGAAGAGATTTTGGTTTTGAATAAAAGCGATAAAACAAACGAGTCTTTTGTACCGAATAGCCATAACAGTATCAAAATCTCGGCATTGACCGGAGCAGGGGTCAATGATCTGATCAAAGCACTCTTTGAGTTCAGATTTCAGAGTGAAAGTTTCAATATATTACTGCCCTATCAACGAATGGATATGCTGTTTTTGATTCAGGAAGAATGCATGACCTTATCCTCGATTGAAGAGGAAGACGGATATCGCATGACCATAAAAGGTCCTGCGCATATACTGCATCGTTTAAAAGAATTTGAACAGAAAGAATAAACAAAAAAACGATATCCGCTATGGATATCGTTTCTTGTATTAGCGGTTACCGCGACGGCCTTGACCGCCATTACCACCGTTGCTTTTAGCTTGAATTTTCATTCCGCCTAAGGCTTGATTAGTACCATCTCCGGTACATTCTGCACTGCGAGCTTCCATTTGAGCTTTTAATGCATCTGCTTGCTCTTGTGTCAGCAAACCATCCGCAACTTTTTGCTCGAGGATCGCTTCACGTCTTTCGGTCATGTAGGCTTTGAACTCATCAAACTTGTCAGCATCCAATGCTAATTGACCCATATGGAATCCTTGACCACGCAGCTCAGCAATTTCCTCCGGAGTTTTTCCGGCAAGTTTACCAACAAAGTCCCATGCATCATCATTGCCGGTAGCCATTGCACCGACCAAGGTCAGTGATAAACCGACCAATACCATCATCGTTATAAATATCTTTTTCATAAAATCATCTCCTTTTCTCAGTATTTCTGATTACCCATAGTTTATAATGAAGTTATGACGAAACTATGACAAAACATGGGTATTTTTGTGAATATATCTGATTGTCTGTCATAAAAAAGTCACAATCGAATGATAAACTCATAAAGAGGTGAGCAACATGAAGAAAATCCTGATTGCAGATGATAATCCGTCCATTGTTAATATATTGAGTGATTATATCAAAAAAGAACAAATGAATGTAGTCAGCGTTTCGGATGGCGAAGCTGCACTTAAGGTTTTCGAGCAGTGGAAACCCGACATGATTTTGCTGGATGTCATGATGCCAAAGATGGACGGTTTCACAGTTTGCAGAGAAATACGCAAAACGTCAATGGTGCCAATCATTATGATCACTGCACGTAGCGAAGATTTTGATAAAATCATGGGATTGGATATTGGCGCGGACGATTATATAGTAAAACCATTTTCGCCAAAAGAGATCATAGCGAGAATCCACGCAATTTTTAGAAGAGTCGAACCGAAACAAGAGAATCGAAAAGTCATTCGGGTTCACACATTGATGATCGATGAAACATCATTTCAAGTCAGTATCAATAACGTCAACATCAATCTGACCAAAAAGGAATTTGAACTGCTCTCCACTTTAGCCGCATATCCAAATCAAGTGTTCTCACGTGAGCATCTGCTTGAAAGATGCTGGGGATTTGATTACATCGGCGATGACCGTACTGTGGATGCCCATATTAAACGGTTGAGAGCGAAATGCGATGAAATCGATCACCCTGGTTGGCAAATTGTGACCATATGGGGAGTAGGATACAAAATGGAGGTCAGTCATGAAAAGCAAAATCTCTAGAAAGCTGATCATCTATTTTGGGTTGACTCTTTTGGTTTTCACGATCGTCATCAGCGGGGTATTCTTACTGGTATTTCGCAATTATGTAATTTCGGACAATGAATCGAAACTGCAGGAAAAAGCACTAACGATCGCTTCGACCATATCGCGCTCCTCCGACTTGCTTCGGCCGACCGGAGGGATGGGCATGCTGCTTCGAACTCTTTATGGCAATGGCAATGAGGATGTCTGGGTCATTGACAGTAACTACAATATCATAACGCGCCGGATGGGGCAGCAGAATTCAATTACTTTTTCACAACTGCCAGAAAGTGCTCAACAAATCATTGAAAGTGTTTTTAGCGGTGAGACAAAGCTTAGTGAAGATTTTTCTTCATTGCTTGATGGGTCGTCCATGACTGTCGCAACACCGCTTTTCGATAACAATGATCAAATCATCGGGGCCGTACTGGTCCATACACAAATCACCGGACTAAATGCCGGATATCAGGCAGCCACATGGATCATGGGTCTTAGTCTGCTTTTTGCCTTGGGGATTGCCATTGCCATGGGTACACTGTTATCACTTTCATTCAGTAAACCGTTAAATGAAATGGCCATCATGGCTGATCATTTGAGTGATGGAGATCTTGAAGTTCGAAATAAAATCCGCCAAGAAGATGAAATTGGCCAACTCGCACTCAATTTGAACGTGCTTGCTTCGAAATTACAAAAAAGTGAGGTTCAACGGGAGCAGCTTCAGCAGATCCGCAAGGATTTTATGGCTACGGTATCTCATGAGTTGAAAACACCGTTGACCGTACTTCAAGGATCGTTGGAAGCATTAATGGAAAAAGTTGCATTTGAACCAGAACAAATAGAACAATACTATAAGCAAATGCATGATGAGACTCTGGCCTTGAGCCGCTTAACGGACGACTTGTTGGAATTGACACGTTTGTCTAGCACAGACTTTACCATTGAGAAAAAAACGATCTCACTTATCGATCCATTACGATCCGCATTGGAATCAGCGAAGATTAAAGGGAAAGTCAAAAATATCGACTGGGATATTCATGTGTCTGATTTACCGAACGTAATGGCTGATGAAGGAAGGATCCGTCAGCTGATTTTGATCCTTTTGGATAATGCCATCAAGTTTTCAAATCAAGCCGGTCAAATCAATGTAATAGCCAAAGGAAATAAGATCGTTATTTGCGATCATGGACGAGGTATCGATCCTGAGGATATACCCTATATTTTTGATCGTTTTTACCGAAACAAAGATGCCGGATATACCGGCAGCGGACTGGGCTTAGCTATCGCTGAGCAGATAGCCAAAAGACACGATATTCACATCGAGGTCAACAGTGAACTTAATGTACAGACGTGCTTTACTTTGACATTTATGGGTCTCTAAAATGACTTAAAAAACCCGCCGGATCAATCGTCCGACGGGTTTTCCATGATTTCTTTAAAAGTTGCCAGGGCATTGGCCAATGCAAGCCCATCGGTGATCCGCTCATCAACAACGACCGTTGCACGGAATGAGTTTGTCTCTTCATTCAACTTACCTAATACGCATAACATCGAAATCGTTCCCCAGTTATATAGGTGATGATAAGGCGCATTTAGTTTGATGCTGCCAAGATTGGCAATCATGGCCGTTGCGTGCAACGGATCATCTTCTGCTATAAACCGAGGCAACATATTGTGATTATTGAGAAATCGGGCCAGGCGCATGATGATCCTCAATAAAAAATGGGGTAAATGTCCAAGTAATTCAAAGAACTTATCACTATCAGCACCTTCATCCCTTTTGGCCTTGATCACTCGGGAAACAACCTGCTTATTGAACTCGGTAAAGGACAAATCTTTGTCAAATACCCACTTCACTACGATCGATCGGCCATCATCGGTCATTTTTTGCTTGACCACCGTGGAAAAAGCAATGTGATTTCTCTGATATAGGCGATTGTTCAATACAAAGCGGTTGATTACCGGATGAATGGATGTCGTTTTATATATCGCATACAAAAAGTAAGATAACATCGTCGTATTATACTTTTTCAAAAAAGGCAGTATGTGGGTCGCATCAATATCCATATACATATAAACTGATGAACCGATCCGATCGTCTAAAAAGTGAGCTTCAAGTTTTTGGTAAGGACTCAACTTGATCTCATCTGCATCCCAACGTTTAAATATGGCCATATCAATCTCCTTGATTACATTATAAAATCTAAGTATCACACATACAAGTAGAATCAAATAGTCTTCTTTGCGTTTCGACATGTTATCTGATAAAGTTAACTCGGAGGGATATCATGACTTGTCAAACTTGTTTACAAAGCCATCCGAAAGGAAGTACCTGTATGCGCCGGGTACCGCTTTTTATGCCGCTTACCGCTGAAGAAATGATTGAGGTTCAACGGTTGATCGTTCAAAGAGAGTACAAAAAGGGTGAGTTTATCATTCATCCGCTCAAAGTCATGCAATGCCTGTTTATTATCAATAAAGGGAAAGTTAAAGTGATCCGCCCTAACAGTGACGGAAAAGAGCAGATTTTGTATGTGCTGACCGTCGGAGAATTTTTTGGGGAACAAGCTTTGTTTGGCAAGATATCGGATGACATCATCGTGGAAGCCTTAGAAGACAGCGGTATATGCACCATCTCTAAAGCACAGTTTCAAGAACTTTTACAAAAAATGCCGCAAATTGCCTTAAAAATGATCGAGGTCATGTCGGTCCGCCTATCAAAAATGGAAGAGTTGGTAGAAAGTCTGGGGATCAACTCAGTAGATAAAAGAGTGTTTGATCTGATTGAAGAATTCTCCTTGAAATTCGGCCGGAAAACCGAGCAAGGCATACTGATTCAACTGCCACTTAGTCGCGAAGAAATGGCCAATCACTTAGGTATCACGCGTGAAACCATCAGTCGCAAGTTGGCTAAATATCAGGACGAAGGCAGAATTAAGCTGATCGGACATAAGCAAATCTTACTTATCCGTAAATAATGTGACTTTTTTTGCTTTAAGTCACATTTTCTTTTACTCTGAAAACCTATAATGAGACTGTAAAGGAGTGTTTATGTGAATACAATATCTTCGGAAGATACGATTTATAGGATTTGTAACGCGTACCCCCAAGTCATCGATTTGTTGTATGATTTTGGTTTTACTCAAATCAAGCAACCAATGATGATTCAAACAGTGGGACGATATATGACATTGAAGAAAGGCTGCGAAATGCGCGGCTTTGATTATGAAGAATTAGTGATATTATTGCTATCGCAAGGATTGCAAATGGAGGAATCAATATGAGCGAAATCATCAACAACCGACAAGAAAAATTAAAAGAGCTGATATTAAAATTGCACGACGGAGCAAACCTGGAAGCTGTAAAAGCGGAATTCAAAGAACATTTTGAGTCTGTAAGTACCGCAGAGATTTCAGCGATGGAGCGTTCCCTGGTTGAAGAAGGCATGGCACCAGCTGAAATTCAGCGGTTGTGCGATGTTCATGCATCACTATTTGAAGGGTCAATCGAACAGATTCACCACACTTCAAAGCCGGAACATACACCGGGACATCCGGTTTACACGTTCCGTTTGGAAAATATCAAAATCAAGAAGTTGATTGAAAGAGAAATCCTTCCACTGCTTGAAACTGATTTCGCGCGTGATGAACTGTTTGCATTGATCGGTCGATTACTGGAAATCGATAAACATTATGCCCGCAAAGAGAATGTGGTATTCCCATATATGGAGAAACATGGAATCACGGCTCCACCGAAAGTAATGTGGGGAGTTGATGATGAAATACGAAATGACTTGAAAGGATTATTGAGATTTTCGCAGAAATGGACCCAGGAAGAGTTGGTCAAAAATGTGATCGCTGCTACCAAGAAAGTCTTGGATATGATTTCAAAAGAAGAAAACATCCTGTTTCCAATGATTCTTGATACATTTAGCGAAGCGGAATGGGCAACCATCTTTGCTCAGTCCAAAGAGTTTGAAACCTCGTGGGTCGTCAATCCACCGGCTTATCTTCCTCAGTTGGTCATAGAAGAAAAGGAAGAGTCCATCATTCAATCCGGGTCTGTACCGCTTTCTGCCGGAGCACTGACGTATGAAGAAACAAATGCAATTTTCAACACCGTACCATTCGATATGACATTTGTCGGTGCGGATGACAAAGTAAAATTTTTCACACAAGGGAAAGAACGGGTATTTTCACGCCCTCTCTCAGTCATCGGCAGGGAAGTTAAAAACTGTCATCCTCCCCAAAGTGTTCATATCGTTGAGAAAATCGTCGAGGATTTGCGTTCAGGTAAAAAAGAGCACGAGGATTTCTGGATCAATTTCAAAGGAATGTTTGTTCACATTCGCTATTATGCGGTCCGCAATGAAAAAGGTGAGTACTTAGGCACATTGGAAGTAACCCAAGACATTGCTCCGATTCGCGCACTGGATGGCGAAAAACGACTGATGGATGAATAAAGAAGCCGCTAGGCTTCTTCAGACTGTAGACAAATACGGGGTTAAAAATTCATTTGAATTTCTAACTCCGTTTTTCTTTGGGAAAACAATGAAGAAATAAGATTCCATAGATAGT
>PHAF01000084.1 GCA_002841605.1 Firmicutes bacterium HGW-Firmicutes-10
ATATCATTTACATTTATCGCAAGACTTTCAGTGGCGTCTCTTTTTCCAAATCATTTGCTCTTTTGCTGATTTTGGTAACGATGGTCACGGCTTTGGTCATTCGTACCATTAGTACGAATCTGGCTTTATCGCTGGGGATGGTTGGAGCACTGTCGATCGTTCGTTTTCGTACTGCGATTAAAGATCCCATCGATACCGGTTTTGTTTTCTGGGGAATAACCGCCGGAATCATGTCCGGAGTAGGGGTATATTTGGTTGCACTGATCAGTTCTATTGCTTTGGGTGGTTTGTTTTGGCTGAGTTATCTTCTTGGCTTTAAGAGCAGTTCACAGTACTTGCTTATTCTTAAATTTGATTTATCTGTATCAGAAAAAGTTAAAGCAATACTTGCAAAGATGCCTAAGCACAAACTTCGAAGCAAACATGTCAGCGGTTCTTTTGTTGAGATGACATTTGATATCGATGTCAAGGAAGGCAAAGAAAGCATTACCGACGCTTTTTTGAGAGTCGATGGAATCGAAAGTGTGAGTTTGGTCAGTTATCAAAATGATTTCGGTCTATAAAGAGTTCGGTCACCGGACTTTTTTTTGAAATTTCAGATTACTTATTTATCTTTTCGTCAACTGGTTTATAATAAGAGTTAAGATTATTTATTACTATAAGTTGATTCTTTAGAAAGGTTTTGCGATGAAATTTCGATTGAGTAAAAATGCAAAACTCACATTAATTACGGTATTGGTTTGTGTGTTTTTAACAACATTCGTTTTGGCGGATGCTTTGTTGATTCCAAAGACCTATGCAAAAGTTGAGAATCTTTCTCAAACCAAAGATCCGGGACTTTCGTCCGTCATTACGGATTATGCATATAAAGATGAACATATTACGATATCTATATCTTCGATTATTGAGGAGGATGTCGTCTATCATGTAGTTGATATTGTCCTGTCGGATATTCAATATCTAAAAAGTGCTTTTGCTTTGGATATATATGGTAAAAATGTCGTAGCACCGACTTCGGAAATAGCAGAGAACAATCATGCCATCTTGGCTTTTAACGGAGATTTTTATGGTTCAAGAGATGACGGATTGATCATTCGCAATGGCATTCTTTATCGGGATATACCACGCAAAGCTCCGGATAATCGTGCTTTGGTCATTGATGAAAATGGTGATTTTCTTTTTGTGACCGAAGGAGCAACAAATGGCGAATCATTGGTTAATAAAGGCGCAATTCACAGCTTATCTTTGGGACCGGTTTTAGTGGAGGATGGTAAGGTTTTGAAGATCGATCCTCGTTTGGCTTTGTCACAAAGTGCACGGACAGCAATCGGAATGATTCAACCGTTGCATTATTTACTGATCATTGTTGATGGTAAAAACGAGGATAGCAAAGGAATGCGCCTGGATACACTGGCAAAGCTTTTTGTACGCTTAAAGGCGGTAAGTGCCTATAATTTGGCTGGCGGGTCTTCAACGCTTTGGTTTAACGGAAAAATCATCAATGAACCACCTTCCGGATTGTTTTTTAATGAACCAGCGATTAGCGATATCCTGTTTGTAGGTTACTGATATGGTGCAAGCAAGAAGAGAGTTCATCCTATATCTGGCATTTTCAGTGCTATTGTTAAGTTTTGACCGAACATATGCAATATTTAGTCATGGAGTGAGTTCACTGAGTATGACGCTCATGTTTTTACCGGTATTGCTGGGTGGATTGGTTTTTGTCTTGTTGAGGGCATTAATGAAGCATCGTCTGTACAAGCATCGTTTATACCGGTTGTTCACATTTTTGTACCACTCTTCGATTGCGTTATTTGTCAATGGAATGCTAGTCAAGGGGATATTGGAAATTGCCGGGACCGGATCAAAATATATCGTTATTTTTCAATTACTTGCCGGTATGCTTGCGATAGTGTCTTGCGGGGTGCTTTATATGATTATCAAAGGCAAAAATAAGATAAAACGAGCATAAAAAAATCCGGGAAACCGGATTTTTACTCTTCGACTATTCTTACTTCTTTAACAAAAGGAATCTCATCCATAAGTATGGCTTCAACGCCTAATTTAATCGTGTCATCTGCCGCGTAGCAGCCAACGCATGCGCCCATCATTCGGACATAAACAACACCATCAGCATCTATATCGACAAATTCAACATCGCCGCCGTCTCTTTGAATATAAGGACGTATTTTATCGAGTGTCTCGACGATTTGTTCTCTGAGTTCTGTATCCATGTGTTACCTCATTTCAAAATATATACAATGCCGGCCATAATCAATCCGACAAGGATTCCGCCAAATACTTCGGTCCATTTATGACCGAGAACTTCTTTGACCTTTACTAAATAAATAGGATCATTCAGTTGAACTTGTGTCAGTAACTGAACGTCGCGAATCAGTTGTTGCGTGATCTTTATGTTTTGACCGGCATAATAGCGCACATTGGCAGCATCATATGCGACGATCAAACTGAAACCCAGCGTTACCGCAAATATCGTGGAATAAAAGTTTTCCTGTATTCCGACGGCCAAGGTCAGTGCAGTTACGGTAGAAGTGTGTGAGCTTGGGAATCCGCCGCTTTCGATCATAAGCAAAGGTTTCCACTGTCGCGTACGAATGTAGTGGAAGACAGGTTTTAGACTTTGAGCTACCAGATTTGCAAATAAAGCTGCGTAAAACGGGTACATGATTCCTAGCATCTGCTTCACCTCTTCCCGTCGAATATTATAACACAATTCAAGTTTTCATGTGGTATAATTACTTTGATTTAAAAAGGGGCGAAGATGATGTACATACCCGGACAAATAGTCGAAGGCGTTATTACGGGCATTCAGCCTTATGGCGCATTTGTATATATTGATGAAAAAACCAGTGGTCTGGTGCATATTTCCGAGTTATCGGATTCTTTTGTGCGTGACATCGCACAGTATGTGCAGATTGGGGAGCGGGTCACACTTAAAATCATCGATGTCGATGCTTCCGGTAATCAGCTTCGTTTGTCGCTGAAGGCCGCCCGTCAACAGACGCTACGATCGGCGTCGAAGGGGAGCAGGACAGCAAAAATCCCCAAAGGGAATTTAGGTTTTACCACATTGGCAAAACTTTTGCCTCAGTGGATTGCTCAAGCAAAGGAGAAAAAACATGATTAAATGCGATTTGACTTATGCGAAATTAGATGTTTCTGTAGAGGACTTTCAGGAAAAAGTTTCTTTTTATCATCGTGCTTTACACGAAAAAACCGGAAAAGGAAATGATTTTCTCGGTTGGGTAGACTGGCCAAAGAATTATGATAATGAAGAGTTTGCCCGTGTTCAGGCAGCTGCAGAAAGAATCCGTAAAGATGCTGAAGTATTTTTGGTGTGCGGAATCGGTGGTTCATATTTGGGTGCGCGTGCAGCTGTTGAGTTCGTTCAAGGGTTATTCGGTAAAAAAGATGTAGAAGTATTGTATGTCGGAAATACATTCTCATCAACAGCCATCGTGCAACTGCTTGAATATATCAAAGGGAAGAGTGTTTATTGCAACGTGATTTCCAAGTCCGGAACGACCACTGAAACAGCCTTGGCATTTCGGATGATCCGTCAGTATATGGAATCGGTTTACGGGACTGAGGAATCTGCTAAAAGGATTTTTGCGACAACGGATAAAAAGCGTGGCACACTAAAGGCGTTGGCGGATAAAGCCGGATTTGAAACATTTACGATTCCCGATGATATCGGCGGTCGTTATTCGGTATTGACTTCGGTGGGTTTGTTGCCGATTGCGGTTGCGGGCATTGACATTGAAGCAGTGATGGCGGGTGCAAAGTCTGCGATGCTGACTTTGAATGATGAAAGTCTAAAAACCAATGCGGCTTATCAATATGCGGTTGCTCGTCGGATTTTGGAAAATCAAGGTAAATTTGCGGAGATGCTTGTTTCCTACGAATCACATTTGACGATGCTTGCTGAATGGTGGAAGCAGTTGTTCGGCGAATCGGAAGGCAAGGAAGGCAAGGGCTTGTTGCCGACTTCCGTCAACTTCTCAACTGATTTGCATTCAATGGGTCAGTTTGTTCAAGAAGGATCTAATAAACTGTTTGAAACGGTGATCGTTGTCGATCAGCCGATGCTCGATGCGACTGTACCAGAGGCGCAAGATGATGGTGATCAACTGAATTATCTGGCGGGCAAGAGTTTGGACTGGGTCAATAAGATGGCTTTTAGAGGCACCTTGGCCGCACATGTTGATGAGGGCAATGTCAGCAATATATTGTTGCACATTGAGGATACCTCGGCATTCACTTTCGGTTATTTGGTGTATTTCTTCTTTAAGGCTTGCGGTATGAGTGTCTACTTGTTGGATGTCAATCCGTTTGATCAACCGGGAGTTGAAGTATACAAACGTAACATGTTTAAGTTGTTGGGTAAAAAATAGAGCAAACCGTCCTTCGGGGCGGTTTTTTTGTGTCAACAAATCTTTTGCAACATTGGTAATCATTGTATAATGTTTGATGGAGGTACTATATGAAATACTCAATTGAAGGAACACCATTACCCGTAGTGATTTGTGAACTTAACACGGGGGAAACGATGATCAGTGAAGGCGGTTCGATGAGTTGGATGAGTGACAATATGAAAATGGAAACAACTTCGGGGGGCGGTGTATCGAAGATGTTTGGTCGGATGTTGTCGGGGGAAAGTATGTTTTTAAATCGTTATACGGCTATAGGGAGGCCTGGTATGATCGCATTTGCGTCATCCTTCCCAGGTTCAATCAAAGCGATCGAGATTCGCTCGGGAGCTTCAGTCGTCGTTCAGAAATCAGGTTTTCTTGCTGCGACCGATCAAGTGGATTTAAATATCTATTTTCAAAAGAAGATCGGTGCCGGTTTCTTTGGCGGTGAAGGGTTCATCATGCAAAAACTATCCGGAAACGGGACAGCGTTTATTGAAATTGACGGACACGCCATAGTGTATAATCTGGGTCCATCACAAAAGATGATCATCGACACCGGGTATCTGGCGATGATGGATGAGTCATGTTCGTTGGACATCGTTGCGGTACCGGGTATAAAGAACATGCTTTTTGGTGGTGAGGGCTTGTTTAATACAGTGGTGACCGGTCCGGGTAAAATTATTCTTCAAACACATCCGGTATCCAATGTGGCTATGACCATTGGAAGATATTTACCGAAACCTTCATCCAAATAGACAAAAGAAAAGGAACGCGAAGTTCCTTTTTCTATGGTATTATCTCAAGCCGACTTTTGAAATAGTTGGTTTTATAAATTTCTTCACTTACCGCAAACTGATTTCTCACAAACTGATTGATTTGTGCAATCTCTTCATCGGTATATGTATAATCTTCGTAATACGGGGTGAATTTTCCTTTTGGGGCTGAATACTCGCCTAGAGCCGTTTTCCAGCTGCCATTTGGGAAAATAACAACATTTCTAGTAGTGCTAAACAAATCGATACCCATATATAATCTTGGATCAAAATCCAAATCGAACAAATTGGCAATGGTCGGAGCCAAATCCATGGTAGAACCGGGCATGCTGTGAACTGCCGGAGTCAGTTTCGGGTTGTAAATAAACATCGGTGATAAATCAATATTCAATCCTTTGCGACGATCGACTTGTTGAGTGGCGTCCATAAAATAACTTGCATTCATTCGCAACGGATGGTGATCGGCAAAGAAAATCAATACAGTATCATCGAGTTCGCCTGCTTCATCCAATGTTCTGATCATCAGCTCAACGGCTTTATCAAAGTCAATGGCCTTGGAAATATATCGCTGAATCTCGATCGGATAATTCGGATAAACAGCCTTGACTTCATCGAGGTAGCGGTTGCCCAATGTGCTGTTGATATCATAAGGCAGATGCATCGCTGCAGTAATAATGAACGACATAAATGGTTTTTCTTGTTTTAGAATCAGTTTTAACGATTCTTCAAAGAGATTGATATCACTTGGCCAGCCCAGTAAAGTCTTGATGGCTAAATGACTGTCATTATAGAACATGCTGGAACCATAATTCAAATGAAGTTCACTGCGCGGATAGAATTTATCCGAATAGCTGTGATAGGAATTGGTAGAATATCCGGCATTTTTAAACAGATTCATCAGTGCCGGCGAAAAATCATTGCGGTAATAGGAGTTCGGTGTACATACGGTCGTGCTGGGAACCAGTGAGACCATGGACATAAACTCACTCTCACCGGTAGCACAAGAGTTGTTTGGAGCATAATAATTATCGAAGTACCAGCCCTCTTTTGTCAATCGGTATAAGGTTGGTGTCAGTTTTTCATCAATAGCTACTAAGTCCATCGCTTCAACCATGACATAAATCAGATTTTTGCCTTCAAACACTCCAGTAAAATCATTTTTGGGAGTAACTGTCTTGTTTAGAAGATACTCATCGATCTTCTTGATTCGAGCATTGGATTCCGCATTCATCAGAGATTCCCATAATTCCGTTTTGGTTTTTCGGCTCTTATCGTCGACAGGTTTTGTGCCCGGATCAGGATCGATGATGATATCATCTTCAATATCTTTAAAAATCAAAGTCATATCCCGCCACATAAACGTTCCCAATCCGATTTCGGTCATAGCCAACTCAGGCAACACCGGACTTTGATAAAGGTTATAGGCCTTATGAAGTGCTGTTTCATTGTTGAACATATAAAGAGAACCCATGGCGATGAAGTGAATTACGATTGTGAAGATCGCTGTCGCCACCCAAATGGGCCAATGTGGTTTGCGCTTAGGAATTACAAAGAGTTTCGTAATGATCATTAATGTAAGCAATACGACGGGGATCAAGACCAGAAAATAGGAAGGTTTCAGATACTTCAAGAAGTCACCCGCATAATCTGCGACGCCACCGATCGTATTTTTGATGATCGACCACGAAAAATAGTTACCCATATAATTCTTTAATCCGAGTTGAGCCAGTGAATATATGGAGAAAAACCAGACCACGGCAAGCAAGACCAGATTTGCCAGTTTCTCGGACAAATAGGAAAGCAGAACGCTCATGATCAAGGCGGAAACAGTTGTAAACAGTATTAAACGGACAACTCCGAAACTCAAAAATGGTTGCTTGCTCAGCATCCTGAACAAAACTTCAATCAGGAAGAACGATATAAAACTCGTTATAAAAATTATAATCATACGCCAATTGCGTTTAAAAACTCTGTTCATTTCATCACCTTCATTACTTAATCATTGTAGTCCTAAAAAAGTCAAATTTCTATTAAAACATATTTATTATGCGAAAATTCGTGAGTAAGTTACTAAACTTGGGGAAATCACGAGGTAATATCCACCGCTTTTCACGGCATTGACACCTTGGGGAACTTGATTTTCTTCAAAGACCCAAAGAGCACCGATCACTTGGTCAGGATACTGCTGTTGCATTGCCTCGATGACTTTGACACCATCTTCATAACTCAATAAAAATACAGTTGTTGATAAAATATCGGCCAGTCCGGAGTCTTCGCAAACAACGGTCACCGCCCTAAAGTGTCTGCCGGGCATCAATGTCGTCGGATCAATCAAATGATGGTAGGTTACATTATTTGGTCCAATGAAGTAACGTTGGTAGTCACCAGAGGTTACAAAAGAGGTTGAGTCAGGCAAGCGGATCGTATCTAAACTTGCGACGCCTCCCATGTCCGGAGACTCGATACCGACAGCCCATGGTTCGTTTTCAGGTTTTGAGCCGATCGAACGCACATTTCCTCCGGCATTGATGATAGCCATCGTCAATCCCTCGGATTCAAGTTTTCTGGCGACCAGTTCGGTAGCATAACCTTTGGCTACACCGCCGACATCAATGGATGCGCACACATCCGTTACAAACACCGTGTTCTTTTCTTCGTCGATTTCGACAAATTCCCAACCGGTGCACTTTAATTTCTCTTGAAGCAATTCCATCGGTGGTATCTCACCGGGTTTGCCTTCTGAATTGAGGATTTCACCGTCATCACGATAAGCACTCCATACTTTTAAAACTGCACCTAAAGTTACATTGAACTGAAAATAACTCTTTTCGTACCATTCTTTGCTTAAAATCAACATATCTATGATGACAGGGTCCACGGTTACAGGCGAGATCCCGGCATATTGATTGATCGTGTAAATATTATTGATACCTTCATAAGCATTGTATTTATCAAATAGCTGATGGTAACGGTAGAATTCAGATTTTGCCATATCAAAATACATCGAAAACTCTTGTGGGGTCTTCGTGTATGCAATCATTGAAATCAAGGTGTCAAAACCTGCTTCGACCGTTTGGTTGCTGTAGCGCACATATTCATCTTTTGTTACCGGTTTGCAGGCGGTAAACAATAATGTCATCGAGATGACTACTAAGATTTTTTTC
>PHAF01000085.1:0-1502 GCA_002841605.1 Firmicutes bacterium HGW-Firmicutes-10
TTAAGGTTTGAGGCAGATATCCTAATCGTTGGTGATCGGATACGACTGTACCCGATACAATAAAGTTTTTACGGATATCCTCAACTCCGACAATCAACTTGCATAATGTGCTTTTGCCATTGCCTTCCTCACCTATGATAGCGAGCCGGTCGTTTTTGTTCAAACTGAAAGAGCAGTCGTGCAAAAGCGTGCGACCTTTCAGTGTTTGTATAGTTATGTTTTTTAGTACGAGCATAAATTTCCCTCACGAAAAAAGACCTTCTCGGTCCCAGTTAAAACTTCGGGAAAACCGATAATTAATGCATGCGGTTTTCATTATTTATGTTTGTACATCATCTCACCCGTATATATTTTATCATATCAAACTGAACTTTCAATCGTATAAGAAAAGAATCATGAACTTATGTTATCATGATTCCCTTATTTTTGAACTGTTTCTAAATAGACCGTTGAATCTTAATAAGCTTTCACATCCCCAACTAGACCTTGCATTATTTTGACGGCCGAGCTTGTTCCGGCCAATGAAGCACCTGCCTCCATCAATGCGATCAATTTCTCAAGAGAGTTGACCTTTCCTGAGACTTTTATCTTTGAAATTCCAAACATGTGTTTTTTAATGAGTATAACATCTTCAACTGTAGCAGCACTGCCACCTTCACCCCAACCGCTTGAATTCTTCAACCAATCCACATTTGCTTTACATGCTAATTCTACCGCTCTGATCTTCTGTTGTTCATTTAAGAAACCAAACTCTAACATTACCTTGACACCAACACCGTGTTGATGCGCATATTCTGTAATTTGCTTCATTTCCTCAAAATATAAATCTTCCTGTCCACCGATAAGATATCCTGGGTTTGGCGGAAAATCAAACTCATCAACTCCATCGGCTACTAGTTGTTCTAGTGCTGCCATTTTCATTGAAAGTGAATCGTTCGCAGTAGGGAAATTTAAAATGGAAGCCACTTTAATGGAAGTTCCTTTTAAATAATCCTTTGCAAACGACACATAGCATGGAGGGATCATGGCTGCATTAAATACGTACTCTTTGCATAATTCCAAGTGTTCAATCAACTCTTTTTTTGTTAATGTGGGATTTACATTGGTAAACTGAAGAACACTTGCAACTGCCTTCTTATCATTAAAATTTATCATTTTTTTCTCCTTTTTAGATTTTTAACAAGACTTAACTCTTCAAGAATGCTCTCTGCTATGTCCGACGCATTAAGTTTAAATTTGCTCTTTAAAAACTCGAGCGAACCCACTTCTCCAAATGCATCCGGAATTGCGATATGCTTAAATCTGACGTTATGCTTCGATTTTGCGATTTCATAGGCAACAATCGAACCAATACCACCAATTTTCGAATGATTTTCAGCGACTAAAATCAAGTCATTTTCTGAAATTAACTGCTGAATTAAGGATTCATCATAAGGTTTGATGCTGAACATATCAACAATTGTAGGAGTGATCATCTTTTCTCTTAATAAATCTGCAGCCAG
>PHAF01000085.1:1553-9898 GCA_002841605.1 Firmicutes bacterium HGW-Firmicutes-10
CAATGCCTCTGACACCATCATACCCGCTGCTATGATCGCGACTTTTGAAGTTCCCTGTTGCAAAACAATACCTTTCCCAACTTCAAATATTGAATCTTCTTTATAAATGTGCTGAATTTCGTTTTTACGTCCGCATCGAACATAGTAGAAACCTTTATTTTCATGATAATTGTTCATCAGCCACGTCAATTGTACTGGATCAGATGGATTAAAGACTTTGCAATTTGGCATGGCATTCATAATAGCAATGTCTTCATTTGTCGTGTGCGTTCCACCGTTGCGCTGAGACCAGATACCAGCATCAGAAGCATATATGAATAGATTACTGTTAGAATAAGCGATAGACATGTAGATTTGATCGAGAGGTCTGCGTGTTACAAACGGTGCAAATGAATGGGCAAAGGGAATTAATCCCGCCTTTGACATACCCCCTGCTGCAGAAATCATGTTGGCTTCACTGATACCAAAGTTAATACAGTTGTTTGGATGATCTTTGAATAACGTATCTGTGCCCGATGACTTCATCAAATCAGCCTCAAGTACAACTACATCTTTATCCTCTTTTATTAATCGGTCCAATGTTTGTGAGTATGTTGCTCGAAAAGACGTCGTTTTTTTCTCTTTTTCGAAAGTGATTTTCATACACGATCCTCCAAAATTTGCAATTCCCGCAGAAGATTTTCTTTAACCAAACCTTCAATAGCAATGTGATGATTATTTGCCATCTTTTCCACAAAACCAATGCCTTGACCTTTGATAGTTTCTAGAACAATAGCACTAGGAGAGCCCCTGTTATTTCTAGCATTGACAATAGCCTGGTCAATAGCACTTAAATCATCACCTTTAACGACCTGCGTGTAAAACCCAAATGAATCCATGATTTTTGAAAAATTAAGTTCGATATTAACTTCCTTTGTTGGACCGTCCAACTGATTCTTGTTATCATCGATAAACAGAATAAAGTTATCGAGTTTGTGACCTACTGCAAACTGTACTGCTTCCCACACTTGTCCTTCATTACTTTCACCATCACCGATGATGCAATAGACAACATTGTCTTTACGCTTTTGCTTAAGAGCAATGGCAACCCCTACCGCTTGCGAAATGCCTTGTCCTAAAGACCCCGTTGTGCAATCTACACCTCTAGTTTTTAAACTGTCCGGATGTGATGGCAATTGCGTATCATCATGATTTAAAGTGCTAAGCAAGGATTTGTCAAAAAATCCAACTAAAGATAATGTTGCGTAATAGGCAGGACCACTGTGTCCTTTTGATAAAACAAACCAATCTCGATTTCCCCATTTGGGATTTGAAGAATCAAATCTCATGTGTTTACCGTAGATCACAGCTAAAACTTCTACAATAGACATAGAACCACCGATATGTCCGCCCTTAGCCTCTATAAGTGTATGACATGTAAGAAGTCTAATCTGATCTCTAAAACGTTCTAAGTCAACCATTTCATCACCTTTCCTTTATCAAAACTAAATAACTTTTCAAACTGCGAATCGACAACTATCAATTTAATTATAGTTTTTCATGATAAATCAACAATACAATAAGCATGAGATGAAAGTCTCATCTCAGTTTTCTTAATAAAAATGTTTCTCAATGAATTTTTTTTCTCATAAACAAAACAAACGCATCGTTTCCACTTTATAATCATAGAATTCGAGTTGATTGTGATAAAATGAAAGCAAGTTCTAGCACTTAATATTTCGTTAAGGAGGTACGTCTGTGAATCTTATCGATCAATTGAAACTAATGAATTCATTGTCTGCAAGTGAAGAATTGCTCTGTCAGTTTATAATTAACGAAGCAAGACAGTTTTTACATTTGAATAAAAGTGATTTAATGAAGAAACTAAACATTTCATCATCTACTCTCTATCGTTTTTGCAATAAATTGAACATAAAAGGATTTGACCAATTAAAGCTCCAAATTGCACTGGATTTTTTGAAAAATGAGCGAAACAATGATACAACAACCGTGAACTATAATTATCCGTTTGAAAAGGATGATTCTTTAGAAACGATTAGTATGAATCTTTTATCTATCTATGAAGAGACTTCTATCAATACGTTTAAAGCAATTGATTTTAATGAACTTGAAAAAGCTATTCATATTTTAAAAAGAGCAGAGAATATCTGCTTAATGACATCAAACACAAACACACTTTATGCAGAAAAGTTCGGAATTCAGTTGAAGGAGATAGGTCGGAATGTATGGATTTCATCTTCCCCGTACAAGTGGAAACTTGAAACAGTCAATCTGACTTCAAAAGATGCTTTGATCATAAATAGTTATGCCGGTCAGTCCTCTAAGTCTTTCATAAATATTTTGCCAAATCTGGTTAAAAAAGGTGTCCCAATCATCTTGATCGGTTCCACCCACAACAAATCATTTATGCCATATGCAACAAGTAAATTACTAATGTTTGATAGAGAAGATCCCAAGGAAAAAATATACAGCTTTTCCACAAATGTTTCCACACAATATTTATTTGATGTATTGTATGCCGCAATTTACCAGGATAACTATGATAAAAACATGACGAATCACAATTACATTTATGAATAGTATGGTTTACTCGACTTAAGCAAAATAAATGAACTGCGTTTTCTCATAAGTCTACTATGTGCTTTCGACCAGTATTCTCACAAAACAAGCAAAATTGCAGGCTTGTAATTTTCGTTAAAATTTTTCGCGAACTTTTTTGATTTCATGCCAAACATTGTCACCAAAGTTACTAACAAGGGTGATTTGAAGTTTATTATTCGGATCAAATTCGGATATGAAACTGACTCCGGGATCAAATCCTTGAAAATAATAGATATTACTCGAGTTTTCATTACCTTTTCGAATCCAAATCCCATAACCATAACAAGACCCGTCTTGATCTTGACTATGTATCTGTAGCATTTGTTCATTCATTTTTTCTGATAACAAACGATGATTGATCAATGCATCCCAAAACTTAGAAATATCTCTAGTTGTTATATATGCACCACCAGCTCCGGTACCTTTGGCATCGACACTGAAAATGTTGGTACGATAGGACATTGTTGATTCGCAATAAATATAGTTGATTGCACATCGAGACGGCAAACGATCAAGCTCGTAATAACCGGTTGAGTTCATACGGCAAGGTTTAAAAATGACCTCTTCCAAGTATACGTCAAATGGTTTTTGTGTGAGTTGCTCAATGACCAAAGCCAGTAAAACAAATCCGGAATTATTGTAACTGAACTTGGCACCTCTTTGATATTGCATGGGTTTATCGATAAAAAGCTGAAGTACGTCTGCATTCTTACGAATGTTATAGTTAGGAAAACTTTTCCAAAGTTCTTCATAATCATCCATGACTTGTTCATCAAAATAATCAGGTACTCCAGATGTGTGTGTCAACAATTGTTCAATCGTCACTTGAGGATCAATTTGATGCAAGTCGATTGGAAGTAGTTGTCCCAATGTATCATTTAATCTTAATAAACCTTTTTCGACTAACATCAAAATGCCCACTGCCACAAACACTTTCCCAGCAGATGCGCTTGCGAAGCGGGTATCTTTATTATTTGGACGTTTGTTTGGTAAGTCTGCATACCCTTGTTGACAATCAGCAATGATTTTTCCATTTTGAATGATAATCAGACTTCCACGGAAATCTTCTGATAAATATATATTATTCATAATTTTTCACCTTGCTATCATTTAAAATAACAACTGCTCAAGAGTCGTTAATACCCCTTGATCCTCATTGGAGGGAGCGATAAATTTTGCGCTTTCCTTCACGTTTTTCGGTGCATTTTCCATGGCATAGGAATACTTAGCCATTTTCAACATTTCAATATCATTTCCACCATCGCCAAACACGATCATTTCATCCGCAGAAATTCCATATTTATCCGCCAAAAGTTTCAGACCAAAGGCTTTATGGCAACCCCTTACTATCAAATCAATACTGCCATGCCCACTGGTAACAGCGTCCACCTCAGCAGGAAGTGACTGACGAATCAAGTCAATATATCGATAGGTATCCTCATCTTTACAATTAATATTGAATTTGATCATTGCATCCGTAATCAAATCAAATGAACTTACTTCCTCGAGGCGATGATACCATTGTCCGATAAACGATTTCCGTTCTGGGTTTGTGAGCATATATGCTCTATCTTTCGCACAAAAAACATTGATCAGCTCATCTTTGTTTCTAACAAACTCGAGAATGCTTTGCTTTGCTTTTACACTGAACTCTGTCACTTTGATAGCTTTTCCATATTCGCTTATATACGATCCGTTTTCAGCCACAAACATCATTTCGTTGTCCCGATTCTCAAAAAAGCTGATCAACTGATAATACTGATTGCCCGAAGCCACAACAAACTTGATATCCCTTTGCTTCATGATTTTAAACAGTTTCCAAAATCGGTGACGATCATACTCCATTTGCCCATTTAAGAACGTGCCATCCATATCGACCGCAATCATTTTAATTTTACTCATTATTTTCTCCATTAAATGTTTCACTTTATAAGTATACATGATAAATTAATTCTATACAAAAGGAGCTGTTTATGAAAAAATTTGTAGTTGTTGGTTTGAGCGCGGTGTTAATGTTTTCTTTGATAGGGTGTGCCAAACCTGAGCCAAAACCATCCGAAACCGTATCCAAAGTATTGAATCTGATGAAAACAGATATCCAAGCAGATTTTACCCCATACTTTGATGGTGAGTTCAATAATGAAGCATTTGTTTTTGAAGGCAATGATGACGAATCTGAATTTGCAAAGAAAATGGAGACACGTTTGATTGAGTTGTATACGGACTTTGATTATAAAATAGTGGGTGAGACAATCTCTGAAGACAAAAAAACTGCAACCGTTGAAGTTGAGTTTACAACCCATGACTTAGGCACGTTTTTTGTCGGATTCATAACCCAATTTTTAGCCAAAGCATTTGAACTTGCTTTTTCGGGCAAAGGTGAAGATGAACTAAATCAAGCAGGTATTGAACTACTGGAAAACTTATCCGCTGATCTGAAAAAAGATAAGGTATCGATCGTTACGGCAACCTTAACTTCCGTAAATGGGGTATGGTTGTTGGATGGTGGAGAAAATGCCAATAAACCCTTCTTTAACGGTTTGACTGGAGGATTGGTCGAATCACTTGAAGAATGGTCTCAATCGTTCGAAGAAACTGAATAAATTTTAAAAAATGCATCTTATGATTGTAATCATGAGATGTTTTTTTTATGATTGTATTAATGTAAGGAGAAAGATATTATGGATTCAATCATTTTATACGTCATTGGTGCGGTTATGATTTGTTTTGTACTATTTCAATCGTTATACTTTCTCAAAAAAGCTTATGATCGTGGGCTTGAAATCGGATTAAGCGAGCATCAGCTTAAAGAAATCATTCGGTCAAGCGCTTTCTTTTCCGTTGTTCCATCAGTCCCTATTCTCATCGGATTGATCACATTGATCCCGATTTTCGGTAGTGTCGTCATTCCTTGGATCCGTCTGAGTGTCCTAGGATCGGTCAGCTATGAAAGCTATGCGGCCAATGCTATCCGAAATGCGGCCGGAGTTGATTCATTATTCAGTGATCCCATTGCTTTCTCTACGGCCGTGTGGACTATGACGATTTCCATTATGGCCGGCTTGGTTACCTTGATCCTCTTTTACCGAAAGTACGAGAAGAAGCTTACCGAGGTCAGAAAGAAAGACAGCCGTTGGAGCGAACTGTTGATTGCGGCATTGTTTATGGGTTTGGTCGGTACCATCGGAGCCCAACAAATCGCGATTGGCGGCTATAATACGGTAGCCCTGTTTATCAGTATGGCCATCATGCTTGTCATCGGACTGGCATCGAAGAAGTGGAAATGGCTGGAAGAATTTGCTTTACCCGTTTCCATTTTGTCTACATTGGGCATCATGTATGTCCTGATCATGTGAGGAGGCAAATATGAGCGAACAAGAGAAATATATCGAACAACTTCATAAAGCCGGGATGCGTTTTGTAATTGTTGGAGCTTTGCTTATGTTATCCGTCCCATTAGTCATCAGTCTGATTACCGGTGCATGGCCGACGGGTGAATTGATGTTTAAAGGTTTTATGTCCGTAGGGGTTATCTATATCCCCATCGGTATCATTGAGTTCTTTAATTACGCACCGATGCTTGGAGTCGGTGGGACTTATGTTGCGGAAGTAACGGGTAACATTTCAAACATGAAACTTCCGGCGGCACTAAATGCGATGAAACAAGCCAATGTCGAACCTGGTAGTGATGAAGCTGAGATCATCTCTTCAATGGCTATTGCGACTTCATCCATTGTTACGACAATTATCATTTTGCTTGGGGTTTTGATTTTGGTTCCTTTTCAAGGATTCTTTATCGAACAACTGCTCCCTGTATCTATCTATATGATTCCAGCAATCTTCGGGGCGTTGGGGGTCGTTTTCATCGCACGTCATTGGCGTTTGACGATCGTACCAAGCATCGTGATGCTGGCCTTGTTTATGTTTGTTGTAAAAGATGATTCCATTCGTCCGGCACTGGTGCCGATTGCCAGTTTGATTTCGATCGGCTCGGCACGATATTTCTTTAAGAAAGGATGGATCAAATAATGTCTGAATCTTCCATCCTGCATTTACAGCGGGCCATTCAGTGTAAAACTATTTCAAATAAAGACCGGTCATTGATGGATTTTTCGGAATTTGAGAAATTTATCGAGAATATCCGAACGGATTTTCCAACAATTTTCGCATCCGGACAGATTGAACGATTTGTTGGTTATTCCCTCTTGATAAAATTACCCGGGAAATCAGATCTTCCACCGATCGGCTTGATGGGACATTTCGATGTCGTTCCGGTACGGGAAGAAAACTGGGTTGAACCACCATTTTCAGGTGTCATTCGCGATGGATATGTTTATGGCCGCGGAACTCTGGATATGAAAGGTCATGTAATTTCCATGTTGGAGGCAGTGGAATCACTGTTATCCGATGGATTTGAGTTTGAGCGAGATGTGTATATTATGTTGGGTCATAATGAGGAAACCGGATCTATTTTGCCTGATTCCGGAGCTACTGCGATCCGCGATCATCTGAAGCAACAAGGAGTTTACTTTTCGATGGTCGTCGATGAAGGCGGAGCACTGATTGATGGGAAATCATTGGGAATCGATGGCACTGTCGCACTGATCGGCGTAGGCGAAAAAGGATATCTCGATATTGAACTTACCGCGAGTCAATCGGGAGGTCATGCCTCAATGCCACCAAGGAAAAGTGCGATGGCTCAGATATTTGAAGCTGCCGTCAGCCTTGAAAAAAACAAGTTCCCATCGGATTTCAATGATGCGACCAATGCGATGTTTGATGCATTGATCCCTCAGATGAAACAACCGTTGAAATTCTTATTTTCACACCGGCAACTGTTTAAGCCTCTGCTGCTTAAAGTCATGACCGACCAGCCGGATACTGCCGCTGTATTACGAACAACATGTGTAGCAACGATGGCTTCCGGCAGCTTTGCGCCAAATGTATTGGCTCAAAAGGCTACCGTTGTGTGCAATGTCCGCATCATTCCGGGTGAGTCTGTTGAGAGTGTCAGAAATCGTGTTCAGACGATGATCGGCAGTGAAATCGAAGTCAAACTTCATAATGGAACCGAGCCGACGGATATCAGTCCTAGCAATATACGAGAATTTGAAATCATTCAAGAAACGACTCGAGAGTACTACCCGCACTTTAAAGCCATCGCACCTTATCTGATGGTCGCGGCTACGGATAGCCGGGTGTATCACGGGATGGCGAAAGGCGTCTATCGTATTGCCCCATTTGAAATTTCCAAAGAAGACATGAAAACCGTGCATGCGGATAATGAGCGTGTACTGATTGAGAATTATCTAAAAGGTATTGAGTTCTTCAAATCACTCATAAGAAAGAGGCTGTAACGAATAAGTAGATAGAGAATTTCGTAGTATGAAGTTCGAATCGACTTGAAGCGTAACAGCTTCTTTTTTTATAGATGAATTAAGGGAATGGGTATGTAAGGCTTTTTGTGATATGCAAAAAGAACTTCAGCTTCCAAGCGATAGAAGTTCATCAGGAAAGGCACTGACCTCGTTGACTCTTTTTGTGAAACTTCATCAGATTGAAGCCAATCAACATCAAAAGCAATTCGTTTTCCACATTTTTGTTACCTCTGCGTGTAAAACGTGATTTTCCCCAGTTGTTTTTAATGATACCAAAGGTTGATTCAGCTTGCGCCGACCGTTGCATTCGCAGTTCAATTCCACGAGGCGAATCCAGATTTTCTTTCGCTGCGGCTTGCATTTCCA
>PHAF01000086.1 GCA_002841605.1 Firmicutes bacterium HGW-Firmicutes-10
CTTTGATCAGTATTTTAGTAAAAGACTCTTCAGGGCGTATCCCATGGATGATGGCATTTTCAACCAATGGCTGCAAAGACAGTTTTAACACAAAGTTATGTTCTACATCAGGATCGATGTCAAACTCAAACTTAAACGAATGTTGATAACGGATTTGTTGAATCAAAAGATAATTGCGCACATGCTCAACTTCATCTTTCAGTTGTACCGTACTCATTTGATCTGAGATGCTCATTCTAAAGAATTTAGACAATGCGATGATAGCCTTCTCGACATCTTTGTTCCGATTGTTTTCACTAAGCCAAACAATGGAATCAAGCGTGTTATACAAAAAATGTGGATTGATCTGATTCTGCAAAGCAACGAAATGCGTTTTGCGTTTTTCAACTTGCTCCTTAAGCACGCGTTGCATCAGTTCTTTGATGCGATTGCTCATCGAGTTAAAAGCATCCGCCAATACGACGACCTCACGCTGCCCCTCTACTTCCACCATCGTATCGAAATCCCCCTCCTGAATCAGATGGATATGTTCTTTCAGTTTGTTCATCGGCTTGGAGATCCGCATGGAAAACACAGCTGAAGAAATGGCAATTGCGATCAGTGTCCCCAAAAAGATCAAGACGATTCGATACAGTGTATCGGTTTTCGAATTAGTGATGTCATTGACATTAATAAATGTTGCAATGTTCCAGCGGGTATATTTGATTGTATTGACATTGACAAACATGGCGGTGTTGTCCAGAGTGACCAGTCGGCCGCCAAGAACGATGTCATTGGCAATCCGGGCACTCTCACATACATCCGAAGTACATTCGGGAAGCGATGAATAGATAAGTTCATTGCCTTGATTGGTAATGATGATATGCCCCTGATTTCCCAGGTTGGTTTGAGCTGCTAAAGCTCTGAGGTTTCTTGTGTCGATATCAATCAGAAGTACCCCTTCTTTTTGAACCCCTTCCTCATAATAATAAATGCTTCTTGAAACCGAAAAAACTTCTGTAGTACCATTTATGACCACGTCTTCAATATGAGATGAACTGAAATGGTGAATATCAACGTTATTTCGAGCTTCAATAAACCAGGATCGATTGATGATATCATCCGCAATCTTTTCGTTTGTGCTTGATGCGATCAAATTGCCACTTAAATCAAACACTGCAATATTCTCAATATTCTGCTCAATATTCAGCGTTGCAAACAACAGGTTTTCCAGATTATAAACTTCATTGGCTTTGGTCAGATCCAGGATATATTTTTGAAGAGAGTTGGAAGTATTGATGACATTACTCAAATAATTCTCATAATTCATAACGACTTGTTTGTTGATTTCTTTTGACGTGCTTTCAATCAAGGCGTCCGTACGAGCAAAAATCAACTGATATGTCAGTGTCGTGGATAATAACATGATCACTCCGACAATGGTCGTCGTTACCAAAAAGATTGCCCGGCCAATCGATAAATCTTTGAATTTACTTAACATTACGATACTCCTTCGGCGATTGCCCGGAATATTTCTTAAAACTGTAACTGAAGTAATATACATCGTTATAACCGACATTTGTCGCTATTTCATAGATTTTCATGTTGGAAAAACGTAACAACTCTTTTGCTTTTTCCATGCGTAAATTGATCAAGTACTTTCCAAATGACGTATCCAATACTTTTTTAAACATCGTTGACAGATAGGAAATACTGACACCCAATGTCTCACACAATGCTTCCATACTCAAATTGGCATCGGAATAGTGACTGTTGAGGTAGAAAATGGCTTCTTCCAATATATCATTGGCCCGCGTCTGAGACTTCTGGATGTTCGCATCCCGGATATCGAAAACCAGTTTTTCCAAAAATGTAAACATTTCAGATAAATGATGGTATCCTGAGAGTTTTTCGACAATATCGCCTTCAATCATCTCTTGTATCTCCACATGCAGACTGCTGGCAAACTCGATGAAGATATGGGTCAGGTTGACGATGTAATATTGTTTATTCAACAAGTACTCCTGATGCAACGAGTTATTCTTAATCAGATTTTCGAAAAGATCGTGAATTTCTTTTTCCGAACCGAATTTTATGACATGGCTGATTTCATTGATTTCCTCACGGGACAATTGAAGGTGAATGCTCTTTTTTGATGAAATATCTTTATAATATATGACCGTGCCCATGTTGAGATAGTTACTATAGGACAGAGCCTTTTTGGCTTGATTGATGTATTGAGTAAAACTCTTAAAATCATCAAAAATATCGGAAACGCCGATTTTAATTTTGATGTCGGAGAATTCTTTCTTGGTCAAGACGATCTCATACAGACATGACTCTACTTCTTCCATATCAATGGTTTCATTGTTGATAATAAAGACAAGTCCGTATCCGGTGTTGAAATAATGCATATCCAGACAATCTGAGAACTTTTCCTTTAGAACATTCAAAAGGAATATGCGAAGCTGTTCGATTTTCGAGAAATCAGCGTCATGATCGATTTCAATGATTCCCAAAAGAAACTGACCAACAGATAAATCGATATTGAATACTTTAAAACGACCTAGATCCGAGTCCGTAATCGTTGAAAGATGTAACAATGAATTGAACTGATTTTCAATAAGTGCCGGTAAGTTCGATTTATACATCTTATCCAATCGTTCCTGATTAAACAGGGTCTGAAACTCCTCGTCCAACTTAGCCTTTAGTTTCGTCAGAAAACTTAAAACTTCCTTTTCAGTGATTGGCTTGGATAAATAGCTGATAACATCGAGTTCAATAGCTTCTTTGGCATATGAAAACTCATCATATCCGGAGATAAAGGCGATCTTTGTTTTCGGATACTCCCGCCGAATGATTTTAGACAATTGAATCCCGTCAATAAAGGGCATCCGGATGTCCGTGATGACGACATTGGGACGGACACGTTCGATCAGTTCTAGAGCATCATATCCATTGGATGCCAATCCGACGATTTCAAAACCAATATCTGTCGGTATCTTTGAAACGATTCGATTTTTTACTTCCTCTTCATCATCCACGATGATGATCGTGTAGTTTTTATTCATCTTCATCCCGCATTTCTAAATTCTACTTTATTATACCAAGGTTTTAATAATTGTTAAGAAATAAAAAAAGCCGGTCGCTTGACCGGCTCGAATCATAGTACAGATAATAAATGCTTCAACATCAGTCCCGATGAATAACTGCCGGGATCAATGTGTCCGATGGAACGTTCGCCAAGATATGCAGCACGTCCTTTAGTAGCCATCATCGGAATAGTGGCGTCGACCAATCCATCAATTGCCTCAATGGTCAACTCATTTTTCTTAAGCAATTCTATGGCCGGATGCCATACATCAATCATCGTCTTTTCGCCTACAGTCGCTTTTCCTCTTTTCTGGATAGCTTCTAAAGCATTGGACAACAATTTGACCACATCTTCCACGAATAATTCATCAATTCCTGTCGTATCTTTTGACATGGACAAGAAAGCTGAACCAAACAGTGGACCGGATGCGCCACCGACTTTACTGAGCATCGTCATGCCCAACAACTTGAATTCATCACTGATCGTTTCTGCTGGTTTTAAGGCTCTTGCATCCAAATAAGCAGTTAACCCTTTGCTCATATTGAATCCGTGATCGCCATCACCAATCGCATTATCCAAATCACTGATGTAATCTTTTTCTGCATTGACTTGATCAGCCCAAGCCTTTAACCAAACTACAAGCCCTCCGTGATTCATATGTCTACCAGGCGATAGTCTTAGCTTCGTCTTTGAGCAATTCCAACCACAATGGGTTTTTCAAACGCAAAACGGTAAGCGAAATGCCTTGCATTTCGATAGAGGTCATGTAATCACCAACAAATTTCTTGGCAACTTCGATTCCATCATGTTTAAACAGATTCAATACGTCATGAGTAAATACATATTGTTCCATCAACGGTGTACCACCCATACCATTAATCAAAATAGCTACTTTGTCTGCTTTGGTCAAATTCAAAGCCGGTTTGATCTTGTCATAGAATTCTTTGGCAAGTTCAGCGGACGGACGCAGTTTGCTCTTGCGATAGCCCGGTTCACCATGGATACCCAAACCGAATTCGATTTCATCATCAGCCAAGGTAAATCCCGGTTTTCCTGCCTGAGGAACGATAGCCGGAGTCAATGCCAACCCTAAGGTAGCCATTTCTGTAATCAATACATCAGCTTCAGCTTTGATTTCTTCTAAGGAAGAACCGCGTTCTGCCATAGCACCTAAGATTTTGTGAACAAAGACAGTACCGGCAACACCGCGACGGCCTTCGGTCCAAGTGGAGTTTTCAACTGCGATATCATCATTGGTGATGATGGTTTCTACTTTGATGTCATCCATGCTTTCAGCCATTTCTTTGGCCATTTCAAAGTTCATGACGTCACCGGTGTAGTTTTTAATGACCATGAATACGCCTGCACCCTTATCGGCTGCTTTAACGGCTTCATACACTTGGTCAGGAGTCGGAGATGTAAAGACATCACCACAAACAGCTGCACTCAACATACCTTTTCCTACAAATCCGGCATGCGAAGGTTCGTGTCCGCTGCCACCACCGGAAATCAAACCAACTTTGCCTTTGCCTTCGTAATTACGAGCAACGACCCGGGTATCACCGACGCGGTAAACAACATCATCATGGGCATCGACTAAACCGGAAATCATTTCTTCAACTACATCTTCTGGTCTATTCAAAATCTTTTTCATAAGCCCTCCTTCTTGCCTGCTGGCATATTTGTATACGCTTTCATTATACTCGCGTATTGCAACCATTTTCTACCAAAACAACCGCCGATGATTCCGACAATTTTCGACATCAAGCAGAAATCAGTTATTAAGATCCAGAATATATTTACCCCTGTTAGCCCTGTACAAAAGCCACACTCCCAACGGCACCAAAAGCAATAATCCCAATAATCCCGTTGATATCAACGGATCATTCATCCACACTTCCGGAAGTAAAAGTGCAATGGAATTGTTAACGATATGTATGATGATCGGGATCCACAATGTGCCTGTTAAAAGGTAAGTAATCCCCAAAACGATTCCCAATACTGAAGCATATAAACCTTGAACCAAGTTCATATGAAATGCCCCGAATAACAACCCTTGAATGATCAAGGCAACTTTAACATTCATGTGACGGTTGAACATATGAAATACCAACCCGCGAAACAACAGTTCTTCCGCAATCGGTGCGACGATTCCAATGGTCAGTAAAATCAGCCAAGTCGGACTTTGCCCGATCATCGACATAATCAACTGTCCATAATCTTCAAGATTGTCTAAATTAATGATCCCGATCGTTTCACTGATGATAATAATCAGCTGTGAAAGGAAGACACAACCGACACCCGTCATCAGACTTATCGCAATCTGATATCCGCTCATACGATTAAAACGATAAGGCGGTCGAACGATGTACCGTTTACGGTAGTAATAATAAACGATGACCACGATGAAAATAAGAGCTGACAGTATGACCGAGGTTAACAATGCATCGGAAAAGTGGTTGAATATCGCTAATCCGTTAATAACTTCAACACTGTCCAAGTTCTTAAATAATACCGGAATCGTAATAAGAATGCCTAGAACACTTTGTAATCCAAGATAAAAGGCCATTAATCCCAATACTTGAAAAGCGACGCGAAACAACGTAGATTTCGGATGTTTCAGAGGTGATCCGCAAGATACACAGGTATCATAGGCGTCAATGTTGATTGAATAACATTGCTTACATTTATATCTTTTTTTCATGTTTTCCCCCATGTATACCTATTATATCACTCTTGGTGTAGTACCTCAAATCATGTTTAAGAACATATTCCAGTGATTGAACATAATCTTTATCTTTGTTATAATGCAAGTAATGAATCATATGGGGGGCCATAATATGATCAATATAAAAAGCTGTCAAATGACTAAACTCGTTCGCATATGTTTAGTTTTTTTATTGATTGCAGGTTGCAGCAAGCAGTTGGGACCCAATCCGCGTTTAGAGGAAGATGAGACGTTCAAACCGCCTCAAGGCAGAATCGTGAATGCTCCACTTGATTTTTCTTTTTTAGAGCTGATTCCGATTGTCACACATCCCGGCATGGCGCTAAAAGACAAAACGATTGAGGCCAGAGTCATAAAAGATATCGAGGATATGATAGGTAGGTTTGAAAGTTACACCAATCCAGTGAATCTGCCGCCATACCCGGCTTTACTTGAGGCAGATATGAGCAAACTAACGTTGGTGGATCACTATTATTATTCTCATTGGAAGTTTTCTTTCAACAACATTTACTCCTTATACTTCTGGGGTAAATACACTTTTGAAAGTGACGGAAAAATGGAGATCGTTTATATTGCGGATGCACTGAATTTTGACTTAACAACCGGCAATCAACTAACGGTAAGTGATTTGTTGGTTAATGGTGCCGATGTGCAGAAAACATTCAACGATTTATTAATTGAGCAGTTCTCTGCTGACGATATGACAACTTCTCACTTTTGGCCATACCTATCGAATGAGTGGGAAAATGAAAAACCTTTTAGCTTTCAAATGACGGACACTTTCTCCGGCATCAAAGGTAACCAACTCTTTTATATCGGCCTCGATGGCATATACTTTATTTTTGACGATCGTGACCCTGAGTTCAAGACTGGTAATAATCCCTTAGTTTTTCATATCCCTTTTTATAAGATCGCTGAGGAGTTGGCGATCAGTGAACGTTTCAAAACTGAAATTTCAATCTTTGAAAATCCGGCTTGGGAAGGGCGTTTGCTGACATTGACCAATGAGTCTGATTCTTCAGAATCGGAAGATACATTTCTTCAGAAATACAAAGAAATTGATATTTTTCTTGTATCAGAAACCATCGAAATTCCTGATTCATATAAAGAGGTTCTTCCTGAAACGATTGATGATGAACTTTTGATGTTGATCGAAAAAGTGAAGTCGATGATAGATTCATACTCAGAACCAAGTCAGATAACGAAAGCGACCATCACTAAGTCTGTTCATGCCTTTGGCAATTATATCAGTGTGGAGTGGGGGTTGGATCTGATTACCTCGATACAAGGGTTGGAGTACATATATGATCGTGTTTATCACGTTTACAACAAACAAGGTGAACCTGTTGCCCTTGGCAGCTTATTTGTGACGGGATTTCCTTATGAAGAACTTCTGATTGATCGGATGAAAAATTTCGAGAACTTCGAGAAATACAGTCAACAAGAGTTGCTTGACTCTCTTCAATTCTCGTTGGCAGGACCAAGGATCAAACTTCACACATCATTGCTGAAAAGTAAAGATGTGCCGGGGGCATACTTTGGTGGTTCTTGGTATTATAATGACATTGGCATTGAAAATTTGGCATTGTCGCAGTAACTCATAATTGCCTCATGGCCGTATCACTGTACCTTAGTGATACGGTTTTTTCTTGTTTGATTTGTGATTTTTCATACATTGCACACGGCCAGGTGTACTGATATAATACTTGTGACACTATGTCATTGGGGGTCTATCATGAAAAAATATCTAATCCTGATTGTTGTATTTTTACTTCTTGGCTGTCAGAAATCCGCTGTTCAGCCGTCTTTTACCATGGAAACCTATCCCAAAGTGGATGGATCGACCGTAACTATTCCTTTATCCGAAGCCATTTGCGCTAAACTGACCGGTCAAACGGTCGAACAAGTTCGTCCATACATTTTACACACGAAAACCCACAGTGCTTATATCAATCTGATCGACAAAAAAACCGATTTGATATTCGTTACTTATCCTTCCGTCGATGAACTGAAATATGCTCAGGACAGTGGTGTTGAACTGGAAATCGTACCCATCGTCAGTGAAGCTTTTGTTTTTCTGACACACAAAAATAATCCGGTCGAAAGTCTGACCCTTAAACAAATCCAGGATATATATGCCGGAACGATTACCAACTGGAAAGATGTCGGCGGTCCGGACTTACCGATCATTGCTTATCAACGGCCTGTCAACTCCGGCAGTCAAACCGGGTTTTTGGATTTGGTTATGAAGGGGGTAACTCCCATGACCCCGCCAACCGAATGGATCGTTGCTGAAATGGGCATGCTGATTGAAGCTGTTGCCACTTACGATAATCAACCCGATGCCTTG
>PHAF01000087.1 GCA_002841605.1 Firmicutes bacterium HGW-Firmicutes-10
CTGTTACACAACCGATTTCAGATCACAAGGTTGCAGTTTCCCTTTTGCTTGAAGCTTTGGTAAAGCATGGCATCGTATTGTCTCTTGATGAAATCGTCGGTGTCGGTCACCGTGTCGTTCACGGGGGTGAGTTGTATTCGACGTCCATCGAAATCGATGAAAAGGTTGAATCTGACGTCGAAAGTCTTTCTGATTTGGCACCCTTGCACAATCCTGCCAATTTGATCGGCTATCGTGCGTTTAAAAAGGAACTTCCTTTGGCGCGCCATGTCGCAGTGTTTGATACAGCATTCCATCAAACCATGCCCAAAGACATATATATGTATCCGTTGCCGATGGAGTTTTATAAACAATATAAAATCCGTCGTTACGGATTCCATGGTACATCCCATTTCTATGTATCCCAACGCGTAGCAGAACTGATGGGCAAGGCAGTTGAAACCTTAAACATCATTACTTGTCATTTGGGTAACGGAGCTTCCATTTGTGCCGTTCAAAACGGTAAATCCGTCAACACTTCTATGGGCTTTACACCGCTGGCCGGAATCATGATGGGAACCCGCAGCGGGGATGTCGACCCAGCGATTTTGACCTTCGTTATGGATAAAACAGGAAAAAGCGCAAAAGAAGTCATCGATATTTTCAATAAGAAATCTGGTATGCTTGGTGTCAGTGAAATGTCCTCCGATGCCCGTGAAATTGAAAAAGCTTTCGAAGAGGGTGACCCAAGTGCGATATTGACCCGCAATCTTTATGCCAACCGCATTGCCCAAACCATTGGCAGTTACTTTGTACAAATGGGTGGTGTGGATGCGATCGTCTTTACCGGCGGTGTCGGCGAAAATGATTATGGTGTCCGCTATGACGTTATCAGCCGAGTTGCGAAAGCGTTGCATATTGAATTTGATATCGATCTTAACCGTAAGGTACGCGGTAAGGAAGTATTGTTGTCTAAAGAAAACTCACAAGTACAGGTTTGGCTGGTTCCGACCAATGAAGAATTGGTCATTGCCCGCGATACGGTTGCTTGTCTGGGAATATAATCATGTTTGATGGATTGCTGCACGAAATCGAAAAAGCACCGATCATTTGTGTGTTTCGCCACCTGATCCCGGATGCCGACGCTTTGGGCAGTCAATGGGGGTTGGTCAATTGGTTACGGCTGAAATATCCTGCTAAGAAAATTTACGCACTGGGCAGACATGTCGGTGTAAAACCGGAAATGTTCCCATCTCCCGATGTGGTTGAAGATGAAACGGTCCGCGATTCATTGGCTTTAGTTTTAGATACGGCCAATGCAAAACGCGTCGATGACCAGCGGTATAGCACAGCGAAAATGATCATTCAGATCGATCATCATCCGCTTCACGAAACCTTTGGTCAAAGGATGTACATTTTTGAACATCGGGCAGCAACCTGCGAGATCATTGCCGAGTTTTTAGAGTCTGTGGTCGTAAAACCGCTGCCAAAGCATATTGCCGAATTTCTTTACATGGGTTTGCTGACGGACACACTGAAATTTTCAACAAACAACACGTCGGCCCACACGTTGCGCATTGCTGCCTATTTGGCACAAAGTGATTTGAATTTCTCAAAGTTAAACGAGGAGATGTTTTCTGTTTCATCGAAAGAATACAAATTTTCGAATTATTTGCGCACAAATGCCATCATCGAACCATGCGGGTTGGCCTATAGTTTTGTGACTCTGGAAATGATGGAAGAATATGGAGTCAGTGCCAATGATGCAAAAGAACGAATCACCGATTTCGGTGGCGTTCGTGACTTTGAAGCGTGGGCTTTGTTTATTGAGCATAATGAAAACGGTCGTCGGTTTTTTAACGGATCTTTACGATCGAAATCGATTGCGGTCAATGACATCGCCCATCAGTATCGGGGCGGTGGGCATCGCAATGCCGCCGCTGTCAAGGAATGTTCCAAAGAAGAAGCCTTAACAATCATTGAGAAGTGTTGCTTACGCATAAAGGAGGCAAAACACAATGACACAGTTTAAATTTGAATTTGGTAAAAAAATCCGCGTTAAAAGTACATCCCCGAAAAAGGGCGGTCATCTTTTGGCCGGATTTTTGACTTTAGGCGGATTATTTGTATATGATTACATCACATTACCCGCCTGGAATTTGCGGAGCCCATCATTTGTTTTTATGCTGGCATTCACTTTGTTTGCATTTGCGACGATTGATCAGCTTTTCACTCTGAGTATTAATCGTATTTCAAAAACAGCCTATATGCTGGGTACATTATTGATTGCTTATGTACTGGTTTTCGGTTTCTTAAGTTCGGAAATGCTGAATGCCAAAGAATATCGTGAGCAAATCGTTATTAAAGAAGTCAAGGAATTTTCATCAGACTTTACAACCGTTGCATTGAATCGCATTCCGGTCGTCGATAAGCAAACGGCACAACAGTTGGGCGAAAAGCAAATCGGAACCGTTCAAGGATTGGGATCGCAATACTACGTCGATCCTGAGTATACCCTTGTCAGTGCAAACAATCAGATATACCGTGTCTCACCTTTGCAATATCGTGAATTTTTCAAGTGGCTGCAAAACCGTAATGACGGAATTCCCGGCTTTGTACGCGTAAATGTGACCAACCCGACCGATGTGACACTGGTTAACTTGAGTGAAGGGATGATATATTCTCCCAGCGCATACTTTTCACAGGATCTGCAACGTCATGTCCGTTTCAAATACCGTACTAAAATCCTCAGTGATTATTCATTTGAAATCGATGATTCAGGAAAACCATACTGGGTAATTTCGGTCATCGAACCTCAAATCAAAGTGCTTGGCGGACTTAATGCCATCGGTGCAATCATTGTCGATCCTGTCAGCGGAGACACGCAATATTATGACATTGCGGATTTGCCGGTTTGGGTCGATCGTGTACAGCCGACTGAAATCGCTTGGGCGCAAATCGATAACTGGGGTTATTATATCAACGGATTCATTAATACGCTGTTTAACCAAAGAGACATGCTCCAGACGACGGACGGATATAACTATGTGTCCATCGATGGTCAGACCCATGTTTACAGCGGCTTGACTTCGGTCGGATCCGATCGCTCGATCGTCGGCTTTGCCCTCATCAATCTGCGCAACCGCGAGGCGACTTTTTATCGCATCGGCGGAGCAGATGAGTATGCTGCGATGAGTTCGGCCGAGGGGCAGGTACAGCATTTGGGCTATCGATCAACTTTCCCGGTATTGCTGAATGTTTCTTCCATACCGACCTATTTTGTCTCACTTAAAGATCAGGAAGGCTTGGTCAAGATGTATTCATTTGTAGCCGTAAGCAATTATGCGGCTGTTGGTGTCGGTGAGTCCGTAGCAGCAGCTCAGCGTGATTATATGGCAAGACTGAAAGAAATCGGCATGATCGTTGATGATCAGGAGACATATAAAAAGCTGACATTGACGGTTGCTACCGTTCATACAGCCATCGTCGATGGCAATACGACGTATTATCTTACTTTTGATGAGGATACACGACTGTTTGTCGTTCCATTGTCAGTTTCCTTGGAAATCGTTTTTGCTTCCGAAGGTGATGAAGTACAATTAGGATTCTTCGAAACAGAAGGCAATGTCATCATCGTTGATGAGTTCGATCATCTGTCCATCGATTATTGAGCGCGCAAGCGCTCTTCTTTATTTATGTGATATAATATAAAATATACTGGAAAGAGTTGATTTTGTGAGCGTTCACTTGTATACCCTCAGTCATTACTCACTTCTGCAAGGCATGATGTCCATTGAACAATTGGTCACAACCGCGAAAAACCGCGGTTTTTCGGCGATTGCATTAACCGATCTCAATACGATGTATGGTATTCCCGAATTTATCAAGCAGTGCAAAAAACATGATTTGAAACCTTTGATCGGCAGTGTAGTCGATTTTGAATACCAGCAGCAACTCATTCCAGTGGTTATGATTGCGAAAAATCAAACCGGATACAAGCAACTGATCTATATATCGACTTTAGCAAACCAATCGAAAAAGCCTGTGGATCTGGCACTGGCTACAAATATTGATCAGCTCATCACCATCGTCCTTTCTGAAGGGGGATGGCTTGAAGGCGAACTTATTTTAAATGATCAGGCTTCTCTGAGTGATAAACTTGAAGTCATCAGGCGTACCTTCGCTGATGTTTACATAGGGCTTTCCACCAATGAATCACCATTTTGGAATCAGCTGAACCGTTGGGCAAAAGGGCTTATCACTTCTAAAGGATTAAGGACCGTTGCCATACCCAAAGTTTATTATGCGGATGAGTCCGATTATGAAGCATATCGGATCGTGCGTGGAATAAGAATGGGACAGACGATCAAGGATAAATCGCTGATCCATCAGCCGCACCGGCATTTGCTCGACACCAGTGAAATGGTAGAATTGTATGACATCGAAGATTTGGTTGCCAGTGATGAAATCGCACAAAAATGCGAGACCATCGACATCAATAACATGACTTCTTTGCCGCAGTTTCCATTAGGACAGAATGTTAACAGTAAGCAATATCTGACGCAATTGTGTCTTTTGGGATTAAAAAAGCGCTTTAACGGTGAAGTACCGGACGGTTATCATGCCCGCTTAAAATATGAGTTGGATGTCATTACTTCAATGAACTATGAAGATTACTTTTTGATTGTCTGGGATTTGATCAGATATGCCAAAACCCAGGGAATATATGTCGGTCCGGGCCGAGGTTCATCTGCAGGTTCTCTTGTCGCATTTGTTTTAGGGATCACTCATGTCGATCCAATCGTGTATGATCTGCTTTTTGAGCGTTTTTTGAATCCTCAGCGCATTTCGATGCCCGATATCGATATCGACTTTCCGGATAACCGTCGTGATGAAGTGATTCGTTATGTCAAAGATAAATACGGGGAAGACCACATTGCCCATATCGTGACATTTGGTACACTTGCGGCTAAACAGTGCCTCCGTGATGTCAGCCGCGTTTTTGAAATACCGCTGAAAGATGTAGACATGCTCAGTAAATCCGTGCCTAATGCCGTTAAAATCACTTTACAGGATGCTTATGAACAATCCGAGCGCTTTCGTTTGGCTTTGTCATCCGATGTAGCTTTGCAACGGGTGTTTGAAATGGCTAAACAACTGGAAGGATTGCCCAGACACGTATCGACACATGCTGCGGGTATCGTCATGTCAAAACATCCGTTGCAGCAAGTCGTTCCATTGATTTCGGTGGAAGAAGACTTATACTCCACACAGTATTCGATGGAATATCTTGAAGACATCGGTCTTATAAAAATGGATTTTTTGGGATTAAGAAACCTGACAATCATCGATGAAATCGTCAATCGTATGGATGTTTCAATCGATATACTCAAAATACCGCTCGATGACGTAAAGACTTATGAGCTGATCAGCCAGGGAGATACAGTCGGGGTTTTTCAGTTGGAATCCGAAGGAATGAAGGCATTGATACGAAAGATGAAACCTGACCGTTTTGATGATATCGTTGCAACCATCGCTTTGTTTCGACCTGGACCAATGGAAAACATACCGTTATATCTGAAAATGAAATCAGATCCTTCCAATATCAAATATTTGCTTCCGCAACTTGAACCGATTTTAAAATCGACCTATGGCATTATGATCTATCAGGAACAAATCATGCTGGTGACTCAGAAAATCGCCGGTTTCAGTTTAGCCAAGGCAGACATACTTCGCAAAGCCGTAAGCAAGAAAAAGGAAGATGAGATTCTTGCGCTTAAAGCGGATTTTGTCAGTGGTTGCGTAGATAACGGAGTAAATGAAAATGTTGCCATAACATTGTTTGATTTGATTCTGAAATTTGCCAATTACGGATTCAACAAATCCCATTCGGTCGCTTATGCTTTGATTTCTTATCAGATGGCTTATCTAAAAGCCAATTATCCGCTGCTGTTTTATACCAGTCTTTTGACAAGTGTCATCGGCAGTGAAACCAAGACTTCCGAATATTTGGATGAATGCCGTCAGCGCGGTGTACGGATATACCCGCCATCGGTTAATTCAAGCAAAGACAAATACGTCATTGAAGGCAAAGCGATCCGCTTTCCGATCGTTGCTGTAAAAGGTATCGGTCAGGCGGCGTATACACTCATTCAAAATGAACGAAATGAGCGTGGGATTTTTACGGATTATTATGATTTCGTAGCACGCATGCTCGTACACAGGTTTTCCGGCAAATGGATCGAGACGCTGATTTATGCCGGGGCTTTGGATGAGTTCAATCTCAGTCGGGCAACGATGATCGCTTCATTGGACGATGCCGTCAGTTATGCCGACTTGGTCAGAATTGAAATCAGCGGACAAAGCCGCATCGATTTACAGCTGGTAAGCCGGCCGATTCCGATCGTCGTCAAAGATCAGCCGTTGCTTCGCAGTGAAAAGGAGAAGGAGGTTCTTGGATTCTATCTTGGAGAACATCCCTTGCTTTCTGTGCGTGCAAACAGTAGAATTAATTATCCGCATATAAGCCAGCTGACGGGCAAAGTCGGTGAGGTTACGTTTATTGCGATGATTCAAAGGGTCAAGACACATCGTACCAAAAAGGGCGACATGATGGCATTTATCAGTGTCAGTGACGAAAGCAGTTATATGGACTGTGTTTGCTTGCCCAATGTCTATCAGAAGGTTTGGGAGTTGCTGCAAAAGGGAGCAATAGTTGAAATCAGCGGTAAAATGGAGGAAAACGGCAGTTGCCTGACACGAAATATCGTGTCGAAATCCTAGGTAAACTGATTTCACAAAGATTTCACACCAATGTTCTACACTAATGTGGAGGTGAAACTATGGCAAAGATTTTGATTGTGGATGATGAAATACGCATTCGCGATGTAGTCAGTGAATATGCGATGGCTTACGGTTATCAGGTCGTTCAGGCTCAAGACGGATTGGAAGCATTGCAGAAACTGGACAAAGAAAAGTTTGACATTGTCATTTTAGATATAATGATGCCCAACCTGGATGGTTTTTCGGCTTGCAAGCAAATCAAAGAAAAACAAAACGTGCCTATCATCATGTTGAGTGCACGTCAGGAAGAGTACGATAAACTGCTGGGATTTGAATTGGGTATTGATGATTACGTAGTTAAACCGTTCTCGCTTAAGGAACTGATGGCCAGAATCAAACTGGTTATTGAGCGTTATCACGGTAAAGAAAGCAAGACAGTCACTTTCGAAGGTTTGACCATTGATTTTGACGGTCGCAATGTTTTCATCGATAATCAGAAAGTCAATATGACCCCAAAGGAATTTGAGTTGTTGCTGTTTTTAGTCAAACACAAAAATCAGGCGCTTTCACGCGATGTCCTACTGGATAAAGTGTGGAATTATAACTACTTCGGTGATGACCGGACCGTGGATACACACGTAAAAATGTTAAGGCACAGTTTGAAACATTACCGTCACATGATCGTTACTGTGCGCGGTACGGGGTATAAGTTTGAGACCAAACACTAAGGGTATACGCTTTAAAACTTGGTTATATTTCTTCTATCTGACGATCAGCATCCTGGCTTTGCTCTGGGCGCTGCAGATCGTCTTTTTAAAGCCGTACTACAGAAACATGAAAATCACCGACATTCGAAATGTTGCCGGTGCTATCGAAGAAAGTCTTGTTACCGATAAGCTCAGCGAAAATATCGTGCAGATCGCTGTTGAAAACAACGTCTGTGCTGTCATTTACAATAAAAATTATCAGATGGTCTATTCGGTAGACTCTTTAGGCGTAAACTGTTTTTTGACACGATCTCCGATCTCCGATCAGAAAGCATTCATTGAGGAATATGTGTTAGAAGCACAGTCAGTCGCAGGATCGGACTATTACTTTACCATGCAAAATACAAATTTCCGGCAGGAAATGATTTTTTACGGCAAAGAAGTCAAAGTAAATCTGACCGAATTTTATATTTTTATCAATGCCCCCATTGAACCGCTGGACTCAACGATATCGATCCTTCAAGACCAGTTCATTTATGTTACGATCGCAGTTCTGTTTTTATCGACAGTGATTTCCGGAATCATTTCATTTAGGATCGCAAAACCACTGGCGAACATGACGGAAAGTGCTAAAAAACTGGCTTATGGGGATGTAAATGTTAAATTTGATTACGGCGG
>PHAF01000088.1 GCA_002841605.1 Firmicutes bacterium HGW-Firmicutes-10
ACTATCTATGGAATCTTATTTCTTCATTGTTTTCCCAAAGAAAAACGGAGTTAGAAATTCAAATGAATTTTTAACCCCGTATTTGTCTACAGTCTGAGAAACGGCTTATGCCGTTTCCTTCACATTCTTTTTCATTTTCTTCCAGTAAACAAATCCACCGGCTCCTGCGCCTAAAGCAAACAGTAATAAGTAAATCCACAGGTCTGAACCGATACTGCCCGAATCGACCAATACCAGCAATGTTTGTGGAGGAACGACGACCTTATTTCCAGAAATCTTCTCAATGACTTCCGTTCCGGCCTTTTCGCCGTTGACTACGATTGCCCAACCGGATTGAGCCAGCTCTACTTCGATTTCTTCATCATTGGCATTCATCAATACCGCAATGGTTTCCCATTTATCCCCGCCTGCATTACCGGATAAGGTATATCCGACCATATTGGCCACAGGCATTTCCATAAATTTCAAATGAGCACGGATCAGCGAAGCTTCCGGCAAACGGAACGCCGGATGCTCTTTGCGAAGCTCGATCAACCCTTTAAAGTACTCAACATTGTCCATATACTGCGCCATACGGTTGTAATCCAGCTGATTGACACTGTCCGGAGACTTGTAAGAGTTGTGATCGCCGCCCTTTGTACGCAAGAATTCACTACCCGCATGAATAAACGGGATTCCCTGCGATGTCAAGACGATGGCATTGGCCAATCGATGCATCGCAATCAATTCTTTTTCCGATGCTTCCGGATTGGACACCATCAGTTTATCCCATAAGGTCAAATTGTCATGTGCTTCCACATACGTGATCGTGTGATAAGGTTCTTTCGCCCAAGGGGTCTTGGAGTATTTTACTTTCGAATAATCGATCGCGTTGAACATAATAGACGCCACGATCCCGAACTTGACACTTTCTTCCATCCCTGGCTGACCATTGACAAAACCTCTGTCCGTATCGGTAAAGACATGACCTTTGAGTCCGTCGCGGATATCATCCGAGAAAGCTGCGATGCGATTTAAAAATCCGGTATTCTTCTTCAAAGCTTTTTGGTCATCCGGTAGCGGTGATTCCCCGCCGGTCCACCCTTCCCCGTAAATAAGAATGCTTGGATCAACTTCATCCAAGGCTGCCCGGATGGCATTCATGGTTTCGATATCATGCAAGGCCATCAAGTCAAAACGGAAACCGTCGATATTATATTCAGTCGCCCAATAAACTACGGAATCGACGAAGTGTTTGCGCACCATGGAACGCTCCGATGCGGTTTCATTACCGGTACCCGAACCATTGGAGAAACCACCGGCATCATTAAAGCGATAGTAATAATTCGGCACGATCTTGCTGAAATCAGAATCAGCGGATGCACCGGTGTGATTATATACGACATCCATTACGACCCGGATGCCTGCACTGTGCAAAGCCATGACCATTTGTTTGAATTCATTGATTCGCACTTCTCCTTTGGTCGGATCGGTAGAGTAGGAACCCTCCGGAACATTGAAATGTTGCGGATCATAGCCCCAGTTAAACGAATTATTTTCCAACGTCGTTTCATCGATCGAACGGAAATCAAAGGCCGGTAACAAATGCAAATGCGTGATGCCTAAGTCAATCAGATGATCCAGACCGGTTTTAACGCCTTGCGGACCCCTCGTGCCTTTTTCCGTCAAACCAAGGAACTTCCCTTTATTTACAATTCCGGATTCCGGATGAACCGAAATATCGCGGATGTGCAATTCATAAATGATCGCATCCGTCAGAGCTTTGAATTCTGGACGCTTATCGTTTTCCCAGCCTGCCGGATTGGTCCGACTCAAATCTACGACCATACCGCGCAGTCCATTGACTCCCACAGCGCGAGCATACGGATCTACGGCTTCATTGACCGTACCCAATACATCGACCAGGTAAGTAAAGTAAACGCCGTGTAAGTCTCCGCTTTGCTCAACGACCCAGACGCCTTTGTCCGATTTGACCATCGGGACATTCTTTGTCGGTGAACCACCGCTTCCAGCCGCGTACAAATTCAAAGAAACATTGGTCGCACTTGGTGCCCAAAGTTTGAATGTCGTTTTCTCTTTGGTATAAATTGCGCCGAGTTCACCATCATAGGTAAAAACTTCCTCGAACGCTTTGGTTGAGAATACACCGCTGAAAATAATATTGACCGAACCGTAACCCTCACGGCTCAGTGTATATGGTTTTGATAAGTCCAGCGGCTCGCTCAACAAAATCGTAAAGCTGCTGCTAGCCACCGGTTTACCACCATCTTCTCTAAAGACAATATTCCGGATACCGACTTCCGTCGTTCCGGTTTTAATGATCAGCCCTTCTTTTTTATCATATACCAATGGAATGGGTACTGAAGTCGTGACCGTAATCTGATCGACGGCATCCAGTTTTGCACTCAAAAACTTCGGTGATAAATCCACGTCATTGGGATTGTAATAAATGCGTGAATCTCCTTGTAACAACCAGACTTCCAGCACGCCGTTTTTGGCCCGGCTTACCGGAATGAAGCGGTCGGCATCCACATCTTTTGCCAGCCACTCATCTTTTCGGATGATAAATCCGACATCGCTTGCGCCTTTTAAATCTACTTTGAAAGTAGCGATCTTGCCATAACTGTCTTCAGAAGTAAAATTGAAGGCATTACCGTCTTGGCCGCGAGCCCACACCCATAGATTCCATTGATCAAAATTCTTATCAAACCGGTGATAATGGACCTTTAGAGTCAAATCACCTTCGATCGGAGGCGGTGGTGTCACCGGACCCACGGAAGGTTTTTCTAAGTATACTTCGGGATCGGCAGATTTCAGCCAGATTTCAGCTTTACCATCCGAAATCGTAAAAAAGCGGTCACCCTCCACATCCTTTTCCTGCCAGTCATTGAGTCGGACAATAAACCCAAATTCGGTCGCATCCGTTTCCATTTGAATGACGGCAACTTTACCAAAATCATCATCTTCGGTAAAACTGTACGACTTACCGTCTTTGCCCTTTTCCCATAACCACAAATTCCATCCTTCATACTTTCCGTCCGGACGGTTATAGTGAATTTTGATTTCTACAGTCGAAGCTGCCTTAACTGTTTCAGCACTTCTAAGCGATAAAAACGGGGTCAATAGCATCAACAATGCTAACCCCCAATGCAACCAGTTTTTTCTCATATTTCACCCTCACTTCAAAAAGATTTTATCATGTAAGCGCTTTAGTGACAACTGTCACACAAAAAAAGGCGCTATGCGCCTAGTTCGATGATTTGGTCGGCTAACATTGCCGCATCTTGCTGGTCATGAGTCACGATAATGACCGTGACACCTTGTTCTTTGAACCACTGCTTCATCAAGATGCGCATCCGTTCTTTCAGCTGCTGGTCGAGATTTGAGAATGGTTCATCCAACAGTAAAAGCTTCGGTTCATTCGCCAATGCGCGTGCGATTGCTACTCGCTGTTGCATTCCTCCGGAACATTGGGACGGATACTTATCGGCATCCTCCGTTAACTCAACCATCCTTAATAAGCGGTCAACGATTTCTTTCTTCCGTACGACATTGGATTTGCGCACACCATACTCGATGTTCTTTCTAACGGTCAAATGAGGAAACAGCGCGTAATCCTGAAAAACCAATCCGATCTGACGCAGATGAGCTTCCATAAAATGATGATGATCAAAGATGATTTTCTGATCCAACGTCATGGTACCATCGATCGGCTTTTCCAATCCGCTGATCAATCGTAACAGCGTGCTTTTCCCGCTGCCGCTGCTACCTAAAACAGCTGTGATACTTCCTTTTTCAATCGCACAGGAAAATGAGTGAATAAGTTGTTGATCATCATATTGAAACGATAAATCGTTGAGTTTTAAGTACATTAGTTATCCTCCTTTATGACCCATCGGATCACTTGCCACAGCAATAATGCGGAAATGGCAATAATGATCAACGACGGAATGGCCGATTCGACGACTCGTTCATCCGATGCATACTGATAAACCTGGGTAGCCAGCGTATGATAATTGAACGGTCGCAAATTAAGAGTCAAGGGCAGTTCCTTGATTACATCGATGAAGACCAAAGCAAAAGCGGCAAAAAGTGATGGCATCAGTAAGGGCAAGTCTACACTAATAAGTGATTGTCCGTAATTCTTCCCTAACAACCGTGATGCTTCATTGAACTTCAAACCAATTTTCCGCATACCGGACTCGATGTTTTGATATCCCAATCCCAGATACCGCAGAATTAAACCGAAAATCAGCATGGTCAAGGTCGTATGGGTATTGATCGGTATCACCTGCTTTAGGGTGATGAAGAAAAAGATGACCAGCATTGCGACAACACTGCCCGGGATCGAATATCCCAGCAAAGTGATTTTTGAACTTAATACCGCCAGCCAGCTTTTGCTCAGCCGGGTATAATTTGCAATCATCAAGGCAATCAGAACGATTACGATACTCACGCCGGTGCTTAACGTCAGTGTATTGAACAACATTTCACCAAATTGATTCCAGCGGATGTTGACAAAGCTGACATTGGCCCAAAGCAGCAACTGACTCACAGGAATCAAAAGCGATACCATCAGTACAATGACAAAAAGTGTAATGATAAAGGTTTCTTGAAACCCGGTCAACCGGATTCTTTTTAGCGGACGGATACGGGTGTGCATGCTGATGGAGTTTGGTTTTCTCATCATATGTTGATACAAAAGCAACACGACGACAAAAATCATCAAAATCGAAGACAATCGCAAGGCGGAGTCAAAATCTCCCAGGGATATCCAGCTTCGATAAATGGCGGTGGAAAATGCCGGGATACCCAAATACATGACCACACCGAAATCACTGAGCACTTCCAACGCTATCAAAGTAAATCCGGCAAATATTGCGGGTGTCGCCAATGGCAAAGCGATGGTGAGCAGTATGTTTAAATGACCGCGTTGCAAAGTACGGGCAGTTTCAAGATAGTTTCCCAGATATTTCTGCATGTACCCCTTGGCTGTAATATAAACATAGGGAAATAAGGTGATGGTAAAAACGAAGATGCCCATTTGCATAGCGGAATAAGTAAACCAGTTTGGATCCACCGTTATCTTCCACTGATTTCTGAAGAAAGTTTGGATGATGCCGGTATATCCCAACATATGACTATATATATATGAAGCGATATAAGGCGGGATGGCGAGTGGTAAATAAAGTAAAAGGCTGAAAATCTTTCTTCCTCTAAAATCGTATACAGTTACGATGTATGCGGCTAGAAATCCGATGAAAGATGCCAAAAAACTGCTGATGGATACCAGCAGGATGGTATTGATGATGACATCGCTCAGCACATAGCGAACGATGTGATCCCACATTTCGGATGGCGTCGCAAACAGTCGCAAAAAAGCTTCTGTAAAGACGAAGAGGATGAGTAGTATCCAAATCATACTGCTTATCCCAAAGAAAGATTTCCAATGCTTCATTACTGCCACTTCACCTGGTCAAATATCTTCACTGCTTCAATGACATATGCACCTAATTGTTCGTAATCAATATCTTCGGCTTCGAAACTGCCCCAAGACTGAATCAAGTCGGATGGTGCAACATCGTCACGCACCGGAAACTCACCGTTTTGTCGGGTGTAAATCGTCTGTTGTTGTTTTGCTACTAAATACTCGATTAATAGTTGAGCTTCTGCAGAATTCTTTGAACCCTTAACGATTGCTGCCCAACTGATGTTGACATGGGTGTTTTTTGGATAAATGACACCCAGTTTTGCTGCAACGGCCACTTCTTCAGCATCTGATGATACCGACATCGTTCCAATGTAGTACGTATTCATGATCGCATAATCGCCAAGTCCGGCAACTGCCGCCTTCGACTGATCGCGGTCATTGCCGGTCGGTGTGCGCGCAAAGTTGCTAACAACACCTGCTGCCCAGGCTGTGGCCTTCTCAATGCCCTCGCGCTGAATCATAGCGGCAAGCAAAGCAATGTTATACGATGAGGTCGCACTGCGCACCAGCAGCTTCCCACTGTATTGAGAATCAATCAAATCTTCATACGTTTGAATCGTCGGATTGGTGATGCGGATCTTATCGTAAACGATGACTCTTGCTCTTTGGGTGATGGCTACCCAGTTTTTACCATAGAGATTTTCGTCCATAAACTTTGATATGGCGGCTGTGTTCAAATCCTGTAATAAATCGTTTTGTTGAGCAAAGTATATGTGCTCGCCACCAACGGTCATAAATACGTCGGCGACACTGTCTGCTTTTTCGCGGTTGATGCGTTCAAGCAGTTCATCGCCCTTGCCTTCGATCAAGTTGACCTTGATTCCGGTTTCTGCTTCAAAAGCAGCGAACATATTTTTATCCACATCGTAGTTACGAGCGGAATATACGTTGACTTGACGATTGGTTTGTGGTTTAGGTCCACAGCCTGCAAGCACGGTCAACGCTACAGCTACAAATATAAACAGTCTTTTCATGACTTCCTCACTTCTATGCGAATTCTATCGCAATGAAAGTTTACCAAAGCTAACTTTTTATGTCAATGAATACATATAGAAATTCGTGAAAAATTTCTCTATTAATATTCGTTATCAATATCATTAAAAAAAGCCCCTTCGGGCTTACAGAACTTCGACTTTGGTTAAATCATAACCGGCTTCATCAACTGCATTGAACAATAATTGAACATCAAATTCATCTACAGTTTCGACCAAAGCGCTCTTTGATCCCAAGTTGACCTTCACGCTTTTGACACCCGGCAACTCGGATAATCCGTTTTCAACCCGCTTGACACAGTGGTTGCAAGTCATTCCTTCAATCGATAATTTTTTCAGCATAAATGTTCCTCTTTTCTATTTCATCATTTTTTTAACGGTTTTCAAAACTTCTTCTACGACGTCGCTATCGCCTTCTCTGATTTGATCAACAACACAATTGCGGATATGACTTTCCAGTAAAACGACCTCAACCGATGCCAAAGCCGATCGTACAGCTTCGATCTGATTGATGATGTCATCACAATAGGTTTCGTTTTCGATCATTTTGCGTATACCACGCAATTGACCTTCAATCCGGTTAACGCGATCAAGTACTGACTTTTGGGCAACCTTCGCAGGTTCGGTTGGATGTTTCATGTTATCACTCCCTTGCATCTATTTTAATATACCCCCGGGGGTATGTAAATAGCTTTGCTCAAAGAAAAAATCCTTTTCAGGATTTATTTCAACGTTCCAACGATTTTAAGACCATTTAACACCGAAGCACCATGGGGCGACCTGCTGATAAATGCTGTCGCATCGATCCCGGCAACTACCTCACCTTGATGACTTCCTCCGCGCCAAGCCGGCACATCGGTTACATCATACACTTTTCCGTTGACCGCAACATAAGCAGGATTACCGTCCTTACCATTGTATTGAGCCAATTCTTCCAACGTAAATTCACGAAGTTCCTCTTGATTGTTATTGTTATTGTTATTGTTATTGTTATTATTATCTGTATTAGAGGTAGAACAACCGACAGTCAACAAGCCGACAAGCAAGACTGATACGATGATTAAGAATGTTTTTTTCATATATGATCCTCCTTTTCAATAAAATATCATATACAATTAAATTTTACAAAATATATGCACCGTTTATTATAAAATAATAAGATGTGAATCGTATCCATCGACATACCACTACATCCCGACTTGTTTAACCACTCCATATGCCATACAATAGAAACAATAACAGAGTACTTGCTTGTTATTGGAGGTAATATGAAACCGAAAGATTTGAATGAATTTCCTTCATGGGTTTTGTTGTTTGTTGGAATATTTGACGTGATTCGCGGGTTTATGCATACATTCAATATTTTCTGGGCAGTTGAAACCTTTGCCAAACTTGACTTGTCAGTTGCCAAAGATGCACAGTTGTTTTTGTTGGCAGCCTTTGGTATTTCCAATTATTTGACCGGATTCATCTTTATCCTGATATCAAGAAAAGCAAAACATCTGTCGGTATATATGCTATCCTTCATCCTTGCCGCATATGCGTTGGGT
>PHAF01000089.1 GCA_002841605.1 Firmicutes bacterium HGW-Firmicutes-10
ATAGACTACTTCGATGAAGGCTTTTTCCCACAGTTCCAACAGGAAGGGTTTTCCATGAAAGGGGGATTTGGTATGTTTACAAAACCGTTCGATGAAGGCGATGCGTCGATGTGCTCGTTTGATGTCGTATCGATATCGTTCACCCTGCAAGTCGTGAATCAGCTGCTTAAGAACGGTGGTTAACTCTTGGCCGACAATGATCTCACCGGATTCGATGGCTGCTACATATTGCTCAAGATAACTCACGACTCATCATCGGACGGTTGATGAAGGAATTGTTCAAATTCATCTTCTTCTTCGATGGTGTCCTTCGTAAATATCATGTTCAGTGTCTTGATCACAACGGAATAGGTTTGTAGGTTTCGCAGGTACTGTTTGGCGGCTTCCGTAGGTTTTTGTAAGTTGGGGTTGGTGGGGTGAAACTTGACCATCCCGGTTTGAGCAATCGCTTTGCGTAGCTCTTCGTTTTGCTCAGATAGAAAGGCCGCATCACAGAGTAGGTTCTCCACCAGCTTCTGCTTGTCGGGATCGACTTTCTGGAAGATCTCTTTTAGTTTTTCTAGCTCAGTCATGTCCATCCTTTCCGGAAGTTTCTTTGTTCTCTTTTTCTTTCACGGTTTTTTCGAAAACCTGGGGGAAAATGTCAAAATTTCGGTCTGCGTGCATCTGATGTCCCCTCTCCAGTTCCCGATTCGGTTCCCTGAAATTCAGACCGGGGGGGAGTCGGAGAGAATCTCAGGAACCAATCGTGGATATAGTTCAGCCAGTCTTGTTGGACAAACTGTTTATCCCTGTCTTGTAGTAATCGATTTATACATTCTTCCTGGGTTGCTTCGATGAAGATGATCTCAGCTCCCAGTTGTTGTGCGAGTCGTTCTCGCTCTACGAAGTTGGGATAGCCACCAATGATCCACGCTTGAGACCATTTGCCGGTTCTTGTTTTGATTTGATCCAATAGTAAGTCACGGATCTGGAAGATATTGAGTGATAGTTCGGATGGTTTCTCATAGTTGGGTAACAGAGTGATGGCTCGGTATAGTTCATCAAGGTCCAAGACAATATCCTTACGACCTTTGCTTGCTTTGACATAGCTGGTCTTGCCGGCCAACGGTGGTCCATATACAAGGTATACTTTCTGTGGACTTTGATGTCCGAATCGGGTATGGATTTCATTGTGACAACGGTGATGAACCAGCAGGATATTGCCTGGGTTCAATGCGATGGTGGCATCATGGACGTTAGACAGTGTTAGTTCTTTGATGTGGTGAGCAATACAGTCGATGTCTTTAAGAATGACTTCTTTACAGTGTTCACACACCAACCCTTTCACCGGATGGCTGCGCTGGATCATTAGGGTTTGTCTTAAGCTTCTCCACTCCGGACTTTTATAGAAGTAGGATAAGGTTTGGTACTTTGTCATTACCACTCCTCGGCTTTCGCTAATCGTTCCCTCAGTTCTAACTCCTGTCGTTTCAACTGCAACATCTGTGGATTGTCGGAGTAGTTCTGTGGATCTTTATTCTTCAATAAACCAAACAACGCTCCGGTATCCGGTGGTTGATGTTTCTTGGTAATCTCAGTATATGTCACGGAGTTCCCGTTCTCGTTTTTGGTATAGACCTTCTTCTCTTCATACTCATATCCCAAGGCTTTCTTGATTAGAGCATTCTCTAATTCGGTGATCAGGGTTTCCTTTCCCTTTTTTAAAGCCTTAACAACTTCAGGGTATTGTTTCTTATAGACTTCCAAGGTGGTAACCGATATACCGAGGTTTTTGGCGATCTGATCTTCACGCAAACCATCTCTTGCCCACTTTTCGACAAGATGTATCTTTGATTGGACCTGATCCCATTTACTCTTCGCCATCTCACACCTCTTCTACATGTAAATTAGCACAAAAAAAAACCTCGGTAAGTACCGAAGTGAGTCTAATTAACTATTATCTTTGTAATTCTACCTAACTTAGCTGGTAGATTGGGATCAGACAGAAATGCACAGTATCTAATTATTAATTCCTTCAAATTATCCTCTAGCCAAATCATTTCAGTATGTGTCAAATTATTAAGTGGATTGCCTTTGACTTTTCTTGCAACATGCAGATCACCTCTCGCTGAAGTTAAATCTCCTATTTCTTTAAAAACGTCAAAATCAACATTTAGCAGATTATCTAGTCTCATTCTAATGCGTGTTGTATTTGTTAGGCCTTCCTTTTTTGATATAAAATTTTCGAGATAACTTAGATAAAAGAATCCAAATGATAGTATCGATTCTTTCCCAGCTAAAGCATCTCTGTATCTTTTTATGACAACACTCATTTCATAATTTGGTTTAAAATCGCCGATAGGTAAAGGAAACGACTTTAATACTATGTGTGCACTTATCTCTGCCTTAACTGTCGAAAATGCAATTATTGCGCCAGAAATATGTTTATGATTTCGATCTGAGTTATCATATAAATAACCTTTAAAATAAAAACGTATCGAATCCACTCCATACATTAAGCTATAATAGTCTTCCAAAATCCTAATTTTATCCTGAGCATCCATCTCAATTTCCGCTAGAGATTTTGAATGGTCAAGGATGTTTAATGTCAACTTATAATCGGAGAACGAAAATTCAAATTGAGTATCCTGGTATCTTACCAGTATAAAATTTTCTAATGAGTACTTATCCGATAAAATTATATTGTAAATAAATCCAATCAAGTTTGCTTCTTTAGTCATATATTCCCAACTTTCTATTGATTAATTTTTTAATGTAAAGCTTATCCCGATCTGGATTCTTTTCAGAATAAATATCATTCGAATAAGTGCGATGGCTATTGGTCTTGACTTGGTTGCTCATGATTCTTCATTTATGAAATCTAGAAATAGTAACTCCCTCATTTCATCTTCAGATTTGAATATTATGCGCCATCTCACTTTTAAGAAGTTAAGCAAATCTACTCCTCTCTTATATATTTCTTTAGGTCCCCATTCATCATTTAACGAAACTTCAATTTCACTATGTGAACCCGTACTGTATCCTGATTTTCCATTCTTCGGATTCTTTTTATCTGTAAAACTATCGTTCTGAAGACTCGAGTTCTTACTTTGCGACAAAGGTAAAAGGTTTCCTATTGAACCTGAAAGAAAAGTCTTCTGTGATTTATCAAAATTGCTAAATCTCTTTGTCCAATAGTCATTACTATCTTCTCTTGGATAAATATGTTCTAGCGTGACCTTATCTTTTCCGTTACCCTTAACAAAGAGATCCCAATCAAGTTTCTGATTACCACTCTTAGAAACCTTCATCATTTCATACTCATAAAGTAGGTAATGCAATCCATTCCAACCATAGTAACCTTTATCTTGTTTAAACTGCCTTGTTAAATACGTTTTGAATGCAGCTGTCTCAAGGCCTTTGTTCGGACTCAACCAATCATCCAGTAATTTATTAATCTCATCTATAACAACATAAGTGGATATTTCACCTAATCTCAACCTTCTAGCTGCAATATTAAACTGGCTACTACCATATGACGTATATGCCCTTCCCAATCTAAAGGAAATGAATATAAATCTCTCTATTTCCTGAAAAAGTTTTGTTCTTTCTTCTGAATCAATGTTTTGACGTAAAAATGAAGAAACAATAAGTGGTCTAAAATAAACCATACCTAATCTGTTAAGCCTATCAATCCATTTTTGCTCGTCACTTGTGAGATCGTTGTTTCTAAGTGGGTTAAAGGTGTTGTACCAATGTTTAGCTGCAGTTTTCAAACTATTAACATAATCTTGAATTTCTTTTGGTTGAAGCTTATAAGCGATTTGCGGAACTTCTATTTCGTCATTACCATTATCTTCAATATCTTGATTTTCCATAACTTCTTGAATTTCATGAATAGTTTTCAGTTTGATTTCTGTTCGATCAAAAACATTTCTTGGTGTAAATTTCTCATCAAGTAAAAACACAATATAATCATCTGATTTCTTTCTGGTATACTGGAAATACATAATCCAATGAGCATATAAAAAGTCATCGTCATGCAATGGATTTGTTTTATTTCTACCAAGCTGATGATATATTTCTTTCCAAGAATCATTGATTTCACATCTTAGTTTTAATTTCTCATCGCTTGATAAACTCCGGTCATCATATAATGTTGTAAGATATATTAGTCTGTTTTTAAGCAATTCTAACTTTGACAGTCTCTTTCCTCTGTTGTTCATAGTTTCGAATGCTACAAAAACGTCAAAATCATCTTCAATTTCATGAAGATTAAACATCAGATTTTGAGTAGCTCTTTTAAACAATGTAGCAAGTTCTTCTATACCAAATTTGCTATAAAAATCTTTGAGATTCTCCTTAAAGAATTGTCTGGCATTCTCAAGATTTAATGTATAGAATGTTTCGTCAATGCTTCCCCCATTTGTTTCACCGAAAATTTTGTGCTTAAGATACTTGAAACTTGGATTGTCAACCTCATATCCAAACAAATATGTGTTAATAACAAATTGCGGTGGAAAACCCTTCACGATGTATGTTTCCTTAATCTGCTTCAGGTTTAAACTTCCAACGTAAATATCCTCATCGCTATCTGTGCTTTTGCCTTTCAATTCTCTAATGATTGCGATCATTTCATTTATGAAAATAACCAATGTGGTTAATCGTTGTTGACCGTCGACAACATAAAAAGGTACATAATCTTGGTCATTTATAAGCCATCTTTCTGATGTCCAACTATCATGATTATAATCGGCTTCTGAAACTTTCTTTAAGGATAATTGTCCCATGTAGTGAGAGCGACCTTCGTTTAAATTAACCAAATCCTCCCAAAAATCCGTTAATTGTTCCACTTTCCAAGCATATCCACGCTGGTAGTCTGGGATTTTAAACAACCGATCTTTAAATACAGATTTCAACGACACTAGACTCATAAGAATCCTCCATTCATATTGTTAACAGAATTATCTTTTTCCTAAAAATAGGTTATTATAATGCGATCTGACTTTCCTTCCAATTCTTATATTTATCCAAATCAGATTTTACTTGGTTTATAACCAATCCCAAAACTGCTGCATCATCGACATATCCACCAGGAAGAGGATCTGGTATTGCATCTAGAGGATTAACGAAGTATATAATTCCAATTATTATGAATATAATAGATCCTTTTGGGATGTCTGTATAAGTTCCACTCATCCAATCTTTAATGAGACTAAAAAGAAGTTTTAGCGTTTTGATTAACTCATCAAATGGGCTAGATTTTTCTAATCTCTCTGCCTTGTTAACTGCGTCATTAATGAGTTTCTTCGTTTTTTCTTTGTCGTTCGCATAGTCTTTCGCTCTTTTGCCAATTTTTTTCTTGAGAAAATCTAGGGTTATTTCCATAAAAAATCCCTCCTTATGTCTAGTATAATTGATCTAAATCTATTTACTATTGGAAATTTCATGCTTTAGCAGAAAATATTATGGAAGATAACCTTAATATTATACTCCACACCGGAAAACGCTCGAAAACCTACTTAAATGGCCACTTTTTTGGTCATAATAAAGGACCAATACTTTTTAAGTTTTTTGGTCCTTGTTTTTTACGCTTTTCCTATCAATTCTGCGGTCATTCCAGAGTGTTCTTCCCAGCGTTTGACGATCACATCCACATACTTGGGATCGAGCTCCATACAGTTGCACACTCGGTCCAACTGGTCTGCCGCAATCAACGTCGACCCGCTTCCCCCAAAGGGTTCATAGAGCAGCTGACGCGCTTTACTACTGTTTTTAATGAGCTTTCCAACCAACGATACTGGCTTCATCGTGGGGTGGATATCGCTGCGTAAGGGCTTGTTGTCATAGATGATCGTCGTTTTGATTTGTTCCATGATCCCGTTAAGCATCTGCACTAATTCTTCCTTTTTGAGTTTCTCAATGTTCACCGAATCATCGAAGATGGTGGACTGAGTCCGATCATCCACGAAGTAATGTCCCGCTCCTTCTTTCCAACCATACAAGATCGGCTCATGTTTCCAGTGATAATCGTTACGACTGAGGTTGAAGGAATTCTTCACCCAAATCAGATTCTCAGAAAACTTGAATCCGGCGGTGGTAAAGGCCAATTGGAAGCTGACCCGTTCAATGTCACTGTGGAAGACATAAATCGCAGCCCCGGGTTTGGTGTGCTTGCTGGCGAGCATATACATGGCCAACAGGAAATCAAAGAACTTGTCACTGTCCATGTGGTCGTTCATGATCGCATTGTTTTTGCGAGTATCGTTTTTAAACATCTTGTGGTAGTCAATCTTGTTTTCATAATTAACGTTATAGGGTGGATCGGTCACGATCAAGTCCCCCAGATGACCATTCATCAGCTTGGCTACATCCTCCGGATCGGTGCTGTCTCCACACATCAGCCGATGAGGTCCCAGGATGTAAATATCTCCTCTCTTGGATTTCGGTTCTTCGATTTCTTCTAGAGCCGCATCCACATCGAAGTCATCATCGACGGCTTGTTGGGTGTCCATTGAAGCCAATAGCTCTTTAAACTCTTCATCGTCAAAGCCGGTCATACCCAAGTCGATTTGTTGCTCCAGTTCCAAGAGTAAATCCTTCAGCTTGTCCATCTGCCATTCACCGCTAATCTTGTTTAAAGCAATGTTTAAAGCCTTCTCTTTGACCTTATCGACCTCAACCAAAACGACATCGACTTCGGTATATCCCAGCGCTTTAAGGACAGTGGCGCGTTGGTGTCCTCCAATGATCGTGTAGTCTTTGTTAACGATAATCGGATCCACATAACCAAACTCCTGTATACTGCGGCGGATCTTCTCGAACTCTGTGTCCCCGGGTTGTAAAGACTTGCGAGGGTTATAGTTGGCAACAACCAATTGCTCTAAGTTGATTTTTTGAAATTGCATCAGTTCACCTAGAACGGTTTGATCAGTTGCATATAGGCCGCTTGCAAGGTGATCTCGTTAATCAGGCGATTTCGCCAGACATAGAAGGTCGTCTTTTCGATATGCAACTTCTCAAAAATCTGCTGCTCCGGGATCTTCTGATCATATTTCATCGATAACAGCTTCCCCAGTTCGGATTGCTCATAACGGCTATAGACGGTCTCGATGATGGTGGACCAGGCTTGTTCTTCTTTGTTGGGACTGGTCCGGAGTTGGTGACGGTTGTATAGGTAATATTCGACGTCTCTGCGATATTTATTCATTAAATTTTCCTCATTTCAATCTCATGTTTTTACGTTTGTCGTGTTGGATCTCAATCGTGTAATATTTGGCCATTTGATAGATCCTGGAACCAATGGCTTCATCGATGTCCAGCAGCTCATTGATGAGTTTCTCAGAGCTGAAGATAGTGATTCTGTCCTTGTTGTTGTAGCGATGATTGATGATCTCAAAGGCAATTTGGATGTCTGCTTGTGTTGGTACTTTTCCTTTCTCGGTTTTAAAAAGGTCATCGATATACAAGACCTCGATGTTTTTCCATTGATCGATGGCTTGTTGATAGTCGACACTTTCCATTGTGATCGCTTTGAGACGGACGATCTCATCGCGCCACAACATATACCGTGCCGGATGTCCCTGCTCCATCAGCCGGTTAACAATGGCGGTACAGATGTGGGTCTTTCCCACTCCCACTTGTCCCCCGATATAGAACCAACTGCGCTCATGATTGATCATAAACTCCAGGGCTTTGGACTTGATGTAATGTTGCCACTGCTCTTTGACCAGGTAGTTGTCAAAGGTGTATTCGTGAATCAGTTTACTTAGTCCGCTTTGATGGATCAACACCCTACTTTTTCGGATAGCAGCGCAGCTGCAGGCTCGTAAGGCAGTATACTCTCCCACCTCCACTAACAT
>PHAF01000090.1 GCA_002841605.1 Firmicutes bacterium HGW-Firmicutes-10
ATGTGTGATGATGAAGGCAGAAGTACCATGGATCCTAAGGTTAATCTTAACGGTTCGGTCATGGCGATCGAAGGACTCATCTCACCATGCGGGCAGATTTTGGGGAAAATGGGACATACCGAACGCATCGAAATGGAATTGTATAAGAATATCCCAGGGATAAGAGAGATTCCACTGTTTGAAAATGGGATCAACTACTTCAGAAAAAGGTGAAAAATATGGAAAAGAAACAAATGATTTATGAAGGTAAGGCCAAACAGTTGTATACTTGTGATAGAGATGATGCTTACATCATGCGCTTTAAAGACGATGCGACCGCGTTCAACGGAATCAAAAAAGCGCAAATCACTAACAAAGGGGCCTTAAACAACCAGATATCGACGGTTTTATTTCATCAGCTTCACCGCCATGGAATCAAAACGCATTACATCGAAACCCTCAATGAGACCGAACAGTTATGTTACAAGGTTGAGATTTTTCCGTTGGAAGTCATCGTTCGAAACATCATTGCCGGATCGATGGCCAAGCGGTTGGATATTGAAGAAGGAACACCATCACAAAGACCAATCTATGAGTTATGCTATAAAAATGATGAGTTAGGCGATCCGTTGATTAACGAAGATCACGCGATGGCTTTGGGAGTTGCTACGGAAGAAGAACTTCGCACGATCAAAGAAATGACCTTGGACATTAATCAATTTCTTATACCTTTGTTTGATCGCATCGGTATCACCTTGGTTGATTTTAAAATTGAATTTGGTAAACTGCCGGATGGAACCGTCATCCTGGCAGATGAAATATCCCCGGATTCCTGTCGCTTATGGGATAAGCAAACCGGTAAGAAACTGGATAAAGACCGATTCCGCAGAGACTTGGGCAATGTTGAGGATGCCTATCAGGAAATCCGCAATCGCTTATATGAGGTTTATCATGACTGAAATGATGTTTGAACGTGAATTGCATGAGGAATGCGGGGTGTTCGGTGTTTTCAATATCCACGACGCCGCTGAACTTACGTACTACGGCTTGCATGCTCTTCAACATCGCGGACAGGAAGGGGCGGGCATCGTGGTCAGTGATGACACCCGTTTGCTCGGTGTAAAAAACGAAGGCAATGTTCGCTTCGTATTTCCGGAAAACGTACTCAAGAAACTTGTCGGTCATCATGCCATCGGCCATGTCCGCTATTCGACGACCGGTGGCGGCGGATTACTGAATGTTCAGCCCTTTCTGTTTCGACATGGCAGCGGCGATTTTGCGCTTTGTCACAATGGCAACATCGTCAATTCCAAGCAACTGAAAAACCGGTTGGAACGGTCGGGAAGCATTTTTCAAAGTTCATCTGATTCGGAAATATTGGCTCACCTTATACAAAGAGAAACTCGTAAGGATCGCTTGGACGCCATCAAGGAAGCCTTGATCTATTTAGAAGGCGCATTTGCCTTTCTCTTGTTAACCAAAGACAAACTATATGCCATGCGTGATAAACACGGATTGCGCCCGCTATCCATCGGAAAGTTCAATGGCGGATATGTAATTGCCAGTGAAACGTGTGCACTGGATGCGGTTGGCGCGACTTTTGTCCGTGATGTATTGCCTGGAGAGATCGTGATCATCGATAAAGACGGAATCACCTATGATAGTTATACCCCGGATACCGAGGAGAAAATATGCGCCATGGAATACATCTACTTCTCTCGTCCGGACAGTGACTTGTTGGGTCTCAATGTTCATCGCTCACGCAAGGCGTGTGGACGCATTCTGGCCAAAGAAGCACCAGTCGAGGCGGATATCGTCATCGGTGTTCCGGATTCATCATTATCGGCAGCCAGCGGTTACGCGGAGGCCAGCGGGATTCCCTATGAGATGGGACTGATTAAAAACAAGTACAGCGGACGGACGTTTATCGAGCCATCACAGGCATTACGTGAAAAAGGGGTCAAGATGAAACTGGCTCCGGTGCGCAGTGTGATTGCCGGACAACGGGTCATTTTGATAGATGATTCGATCGTCCGTGGTACGACGTCGATGAAAATCGTATCGATGTTGAAGGATATGGGAGCAAAGGAAGTGCATATGCGCATTGCCTCACCCCCCATCATTGCTCCTTGTTTCTATGGGGTCGATACATCGACGATTGAAGAATTGATTAGTGCGACCAATTCGATCGAAGATCTGAGAAAACTGATTGGTGCGGATAGTCTGGCCTTTTTATCGATGGATGGGCTAAGTGAAGCATTGGGTCATCGCAGTTTCTGTCATGCCTGCTTTAGCAAGCAGTATCCGACGCATTTGTATGAGGACATTCAACAAGCCAATAAGGACGGAAAGTTCTAGGAGGAAATATATGAGCGAACATTATGCGAAATCAGGTGTAAATCTTCAGGCGGGGTATGAATCGGTGAAGCGCATCCGTACCCATATCGAGCGAACGCGACGATTGGGGATGATGGACAACATCGGATCGTTTGGCGGTCTGTTTGATTTGACGCGTCTCAATGTTTCGGAACCGGTGTTGATCAGCGGTACAGACGGTGTGGGAACCAAGCTGAAAATCGCCTTTATGACGGGTAAGCACGATACTATCGGTATCGATGCGGTTGCGATGTGTGTCAATGATATTTTGGCTCAAGGGGCACAACCCTTATTCTTCTTGGATTATATTGCCATCGGTAAGAATAATCCGGATACCGTTGAAGCCATTGTCAAAGGGGTTGCGGATGGCTGTGTCAGTGCGAATTGTGCGCTGATTGGCGGAGAAACCGCGGAAATGCCCGATATGTATTCGTCCGATGAATATGATATCGCGGGTTTCTGTGTGGGAGTGGCGGAGAAGAGTAAACTTATCCTTCCATCGCATGTCAATACCGGCGATGTGATCATCGGTCTGGCAAGTTCTGGACTTCATTCCAATGGTTTCAGTCTGGTGAGAAAGATACTGTTCAAAGATCATTCGCTTGATCCGATGATGAAGTTCGGAGAACAGACGTTGGGGGAAACCTTGTTAACGCCGACGCGGATTTATGTGCGTGCAGTTCTCCCATTGATTCAACAGTGTAAGATTCACGGGATTGCCCATATCACAGGAGGCGGATTTGTCGAGAATGCCCCAAGATGCATTCAGGATGAACAGGGGATATTGATAAACAAAGGTACATGGCCGATCCCACTGATATTCACCTTCTTGGCTGATTTGGGTCGTATTCCGGAAGATCAGTTGTATCAGGTGTTTAATATGGGCATCGGGATGATGTTGATCGTTGATCCCAAGGATGTTGAGGAAGTACTTGATTATCTTAAATCTCACCATGAACATCCCTATGTGATCGGTGAGGTGACGGATACACCGGGGGTTGTCATCCGATGAAGAACATTGTCGTTTTTGCTTCGGGGTTTGGTTCTAACTTTCAAGCGATCATCGATGCGGTCAAACATGGTAAACTTCATGCCAACATCGTAGGTTTGATTTGTGATAAGCCTGGCGCTTATGCGATCGAACGTGCCAGAATTAATGGAATTCCGGTCGCTCTTTTTGAGCGGAATACTTTTTCATCGAAAGCTTATATGGACCGAGCGATATTGAACCAATGTGAGTCTTGGCAGGCGGACTGGCTGATATTGGCAGGATATATGCGCCTTCTTTCCCCACTGTTGATTCAAGCGTATCCGCGTCATATCGTCAATATTCATCCATCACTGCTGCCAAAGTATCGCGGATTGGATGCGGTGGGACAAGCGCTGAATCAACAGGAGAGAATTTACGGACTTACCATTCATTATGTCGATGAAGGCATGGATACCGGCGACATCATCGTTCAAGTTCCTTTTGAAGTGGATGCATTGGATCGCGATCATATTGAAAAACGATTGCATGCACTGGAGCATGTGACGTATCCGGCGATAATCAATAAACTGATCGTGGAGGAATGTGTATGAAACGTGCATTGATAAGCGTAAGCGATAAAACAGGGATTATTTCACTGGCGAAAGAGTTGAGTGAGTTGGGGATCGAAATTATATCTACCGGCGGTACTTATAAGTTGATCAAGGATGCGGGGATATCTGTATTACCCATTGAGGAAGTCACTCACTTTCCCGAAATGTTGGATGGACGGGTAAAAACGTTGCATCCGATGATTCATGGGGGTCTTTTGTTTAAAAGAAATGATAAAAACCATGTGGATGCGATTAAGAATCACGACATTAAACCGATTGATTTTGTGATCGTCAATTTATATCCCTTTGTTGAGACAATCAAAAAAGAGGGGTGTACATTTGATCATGCTGTTGAGAATATCGATATCGGCGGACCTTCGATGTTACGTTCAGCCGCCAAGAATCACGCGGATGTCACGGTAATATGTGATTTGAAAGATGCCAAGGAAATGATCCGGCAGCTCAAAGAAGAAGGCGAAACTTCTCTTGATTTTCGTCGCTATTTAGCCGCAAAAGTCTTTCGCTTAACTGCCGCATACGATGCCATGATTGCACAGTATTTGACCGAAGAGGAATTTCCGGAACGAATCACCCATACCTATACCAAAGTCGGGGATTTGCGTTATGGGGAGAATCCGCATCAGAAAGCCGCTTTTTATCAGACAGTTTTTCAAGAACCCAATTCACTTTCCCTTTGTGATCAATTGCAAGGAAAGGAATTGTCCTTTAACAATATTCAAGATGCCAATGCGGCATTGACGATTTTAAGTGAGTTTGACGAGCCTTGTTGTGTGGCAGTCAAACATACCAACCCTTGTGGAGTCGCCATCGCAAAGGATCATATTACAGCTTGGCAAAAAGCATATCAAGCCGATCCCGTCAGTATTTTTGGCGGTATCGTGGCGTTTAACGGTGAGGTCAATGAAACGATTGCTCAGGGACTTTCGGAGTTGTTTTTAGAAGTTATTCTTGCTCCGAAATATTCATTGAAAGCATTGGAGATCTTAAGTGTGAAAAAGAATGTGCGGGTTTTGGTAACGAGTGATGATTTCGATCGTCCTTATGATATGACATGTGCACGAGTATCCGGAGGACTGCTAATACAGACGACGGATTCAGTTGAGCTGGATAAAGAGGATTGTAAGGTTGTTTGTGGAAGCGTTTCTGATTCTAATTGGAATGACTTGTTCTTTGGGGAAAAAGTTTGTAAACACGTCAAAAGCAATGCGATCGTCATAGTGAAGGACGGTATGACGGTTGGAGTCGGTGGTGGTCAGAGCAATCGGGTCGGTGCCGCTAAAATCGCGCTTGAACAAGCCGGTGAAAAAGCAGTTGGCGCAATCATGGCTTCGGACGCTTTCTTTCCGATGCCCGACACCGTTGAACTGGCGGCGCAATATCAAGTTAAAGCCATTATTCAACCCGGTGGTTCAATCAAAGATGAACTTTCGATTGAGGCATGTAAGAAACAAAATATAGCGATGGTGCTGACGGGTATCCGGCACTTTAAACACGGATGAACCGCATATTGATCGTGGGCAGTGGCGGACGTGAACATGCGTTGGCCAAGTGCTTTCATAAAAGTCCTACTGTTGAGAAAGTTTTTGTTGCGCCGGGAAATGCGGGGATGAGGGATGTGGCAACGATTATCCCGATCGAGGCAATGGATTTTGAGAAGTTGATAAGTTTTTCAAAGGAAGAAAATATCGACTTGGTATTCGTCGGACCGGAAGCACCGCTTTCCAATGGTATTAGCGATGCAATGAAACAGGCGGGCATCCGCGTGTTTGGGCCAAGTGCTAAAGCCGCGCAATTGGAGGCAAGCAAGTCCTTTGCCAAGCAGTTGATGAATCAGTATGATATACCGACCGCGAAGCATGTGACCGTATTTACGAAAGATGAGGCGATGAAATATCTTTCTTCGCATCCTTCGCCCATCGTCATCAAAGCTGATGGTCTGATGGCGGGTAAAGGGGTGACGGTGGCGATGGATGATCAAACCGCAATCAACGCGGTGGAAGATATATACAGAGAAGTTGCCTATGGACCTTTGGTCATTGAGGAATTTTTGGAAGGTGAAGAGTTTTCGCTCATGGCATTTGTAAATGGGGAAAAAGTATTCCCCCTGGACGTTGCACGGGATTATAAGCGCGCGCATGACAACGATGAAGGATTGAATACCGGAGGAATGGGATCATTCTCTCCTGTACCTTTTATCAAAGATGAGTGGGTAAAAGAAGCGATGAACAATATCATGATCCCCATGGCCAAAGCGATGGTCGATCAGGGAATACCGTTTACCGGCATGCTTTATGGCGGACTGATGGCGACCAGTAATGGAGTTAAGACCATTGAGTTCAATGTGCGGTTTGGTGATCCGGAGGCGGAGGTATTGTTGGCGCGATTGCTTACACCCATCGATCAAATCGTGTTTGATGTGATGGATGGTAAGGATGTAAACCTGTCCTTTGATCCGCGATTTGCGTTGGGTGTGGTGATGGCTTCCAAAGGTTATCCGCTGAATTTTGAAAAAGGAATCCCTATCAGAAATCTGGATGATCTGGGTGTCGATGTGTGTCATATGGGCACCGATTGGGATAACGGCTGGGTAAATAAGGGTGGTCGCGTACTTTTTGTGATGGATTTGGATGAAACACTTGAAAAAGCGCGCGAAACCGTATATAAAGAAATTGCACGGATCGATGCGCCGGGATTGTTCTATCGCTCGGACATTGGTCGTTGGAAGGAAGAACACGTATGATTCAACGATATTCAAGGCCCCGGATGTCAAAACTTTGGTCAGATGAGCAGCGCTTTATGGCTTGGTTGGATGTGGAGTTGGCGGTAGTCGATTATTATCATGATCAAGGAGTGATCAGTGATGATGAGCAAAAACTTCTTCATAAGGCAACCTTTAATATTGACCGTATCAATGAAATTGAATTACAGACACGTCATGACGTCGTTGCTTTTACGCGTTCGCTCAGTGAGTCGTTGGGTGAGGAAGCCCGCTGGATTCATTATGGTCTGACAAGTACAGATGTCGTGGATACGGCGTTAGGAGTCGTATTTAAAAAGGTGAATGCGATCTTGCTTGAAGATTTATTGATTTTAAAAGAGACACTGAGAAATCAGGCAATCAAATATAAACATACGCCATGCATCGGCCGTACCCACGGCGTGCATGCGGATATCACGAGTTTCGGTTTGAAGTTTGCGTTGTGGTTTGATGAGATCAATCGTCAGATCGAACGTTTTCAACAGGTGAGTAGAGAAATTGAGGTTGGTAAGATCAGCGGAGCTGTCGGGACATTTGCGCACACTTCACCGCAGTTACAGGATTATGTATGTGAGAAGTTGGGACTGGCTTCATCCAATATATCCACTCAGACTTTGCAACGGGATCGTCATGCACATTATCTGTCGGTATTGGCATTGATCGCTTCGACCTTAGAGAAAATCGGGGTCGAACTGCGACATTTACAACGCACGGAAGTCCGTGAAGTCGAAGAGGGGTTTGCGAAGGGTCAAAAAGGATCTTCGGCGATGCCTCACAAACGCAACCCGATATCTTCGGAGAATATTGCGGGTTGTGCACGCATCATCCGTGGATACATGACCGCTTCTTTTGAAAACATTCCGCTTTGGCATGAGCGTGATATCA
>PHAF01000091.1 GCA_002841605.1 Firmicutes bacterium HGW-Firmicutes-10
GGATACGCACTTATTTCATATTCAATATTTTGTGGGGCAATTATATTTGCTATAAAAGAACTGATTTTGGGTATCTTATTTATACTGATTGGAAGTTATGTTAGAAAAGTTGAACGTGAGGATCGTGAAAAGGCAGAGTAAATTTCAGTCGAAAAATCTCTATTCAAGATATTCTATGATGGTCGGATTCAATTCATTAGCAATACTTACTAACTGATCCAACGTCTTTTCACTGAGCACTATTCCATCCGCTTGCCTGCGAAGAAACGATTCAGCTTCCTTCTCACCGTGGATATATATACGATTTTGACCCTCAGCCTTTTCAGAATTCCGAATTTCATCGAGATAGGTTTCAAAATGTTTTTGAATGGCTATCGGATCACCAAAAATCTTAGGGTCGATGGCTGCGAAGAAGTGGCACACACCGGCGTTCCCATCGATTTTCTCAACGTGATTTGAGGTCGTCCCTAAAGAGATGATGGAGGAAAGGATTTCAACGACCATCGAGAATCCATAGCCCTTGTGACCGCCAAACAGTTCACTTCCGCCGCCTAATGGATGGAGCCCTGATTTCGAGCTAAAAACACTCTTCAGGACTTCCGCCGGATTTTGCTCGTCATTTCCATCCATGTTCAAACCCCATCCCAGCGGAATCGGTTTGCTCAGACGATCATAAACTTCGATTTTTCCGACAGATACGACTGATGTTGCGCTATCAAAAAGAAATGGACTTGGAATTGTGGGAAAGCTGAAAGCGATGGGATTGGTCCCCAACATAGGTTCTTTCCCATAGGTTGGCACGACAGCAGCCAGGGAGTTGGTCATCGATAGTCCGATCATCCCTTCATTACTTGCCATCAAAGAATAATATCCGGCTATCCCGTAGTGATTCGAGTTTCGAACGGTGACTAACCCTATTCCTGATGTTTTTGCTTTGTTTATGGCTACTTTCATCGCATAGTTAGAAACCAGCTGGCCCATTCCACGCATACCATCGATCACTGCAGATACGGGTGTCTGAAAAACAATCTCCGGCTGGGATTGGTTATCAATATAGCCAACGCGTAATTGCTGAACATACATTTGAAGGCGGTTGATACCATGGGAGTCAATGCCGAAAAGATCGGATATTAAAAGAACATCGCTGATGATGGTGCTGTCTTCTTTTTTGAAGCCAAGTCTGACGAATGTATCTTCACAAAAACGTCTCAGAGCTTCCACTTGAATTACTTTTGATGTCATAGAATCACCTTTCTCTAGATAAAAGCAATGCGATTTAAATGCGATGAAAACACATTATCACAACGGGTCACTTTTGTAAATGAAAGTTAAAACCTGCTTTCGCAGGCTTTTTTTATTCACTAATCGATTTCTTTCCTAAAATGGCACCAATGGGCACAAAAACCATTAATCCAATAAATATTCCAAGGTTTGCGCCGAGTTCGTAACCGGTACTGCCAAACATCGTGATATTGTGTAAAAAATTTCCGCCTATAAACATTCCTACGATCCCACCTAGAAAAATTCCGACCAAAGCCCCCAAGACAGCGCCGACGATACCCATGAAATTTCGCTTTTTCATCGTAGTCCTCCATGGTTCTGGTTAATTTCAGTATAACACTAATTCAGATCTTTATATGAAGGTTGTGTGAAAATTAATTCAAATGACCTCATTTAGCCAAATTTCGCATATATTGATCAACGGATTTTGATCCGAAAGTTTACAATCCGTGATTTCATGATAAAATATAGAAAAACATTGGGGGTAATTACAATGCAAAAAGATCCATCAAAAAATCAGATTTCCAGCGAGCGTAAGACTCTTTTTTATGTAGGCAGAGCGTTAATGGGAATCGGATTCGTCCTATTTCTGTCTGTGTTTGTAACATTTGCCTTTGCAGATCCGTTTGCTTTACCGTATTCAAATCCGATGGCACCCGGAATCGTTGGTTTTATTATGATATTTATCGGAACCTTAATATCAAACGTCGGAGCACATGGTAAGGCAGGATCGGGTATGATCCTGGATCCAGAGCAGGCACGTGAAGATTTAAGACCGTTTTCCCGTCAGGCCGGTGGTATGTTAAATGATGCTTTGGACGCAGCGGATTTGAAGGAACATTTATCCGCAACTAAGGAAATCATTAAGATTCGTTGCCGCAGCTGCGGTGAGTTGAATGATGAGGATTCTACGTTTTGTAAAAAGTGTGGAACCCGAATGTAGTTAAGTTTTAGGATATTTTGTAATATATGCCATCACCGAATATTCCGGTGATTTTTTCTTTTTCAAAAAGGACTTGAATGTCCATTCCGTTTTTCATCGGGCAATGCGCATCTACGATCAACTTTGTTGATACATTACCCGATATGACCGGCAAAGTCGTCATATGAAAATGATTCATTTCCCAGGGTTGTGTACTTCGTAGTGTTTGTATTTCAATTTGCGGCACACCATTGACCTTGAAGAAAACCGGTATTCCCTTGTCACTGGAAAAAGGAAACTTGGTCGCTTCGATTTCGACATCAAGAATCACTGAGTAATCCGATGTGAATGTGAGATCGGTTAAATCAATCAGGATATACCCTTCAAATTGAAATCTTTCTTGACTAAGATAGTCCTTGATGGCAATACTGCGATTGAGCATTAGTCGTTTAGTGAGAAAATCCTCATCGTAATAACCGAAACTCTGATACTCTTTTTGCCAGATTTCTTTTAATGCCTGACTGAATTTATCTTCTTTGATAGTTTTAAAAACCGTTCGGCAATCCAAAGAGTAGGCAATGATATCTCGCATTTTATCCACATCGAAATCATAGGACTCACAGCGTTGTTTTGTCAGTCCGACCATCAAGATCGTCGATTGGGGATCATTGAAGGTAAAGCGATCCGCAAGAATTCCGATGGCATTTCCCTGTCGGCCAATTACGTTAAATGGCATATGAACCTCCTGTGTCATGTATTTCTATTGTACTTGAAAAACTCCTTCGTTTATCAACAATCGTTGTTACATACCCTTTTAATGATAATAAAGAAGACTTACCATGATTGCAAGTGACATCAGGTGCATGGAGTTTGCCGTGGTTTGTAAGTCATGGTAGGATGTAACTAATGATAAGTAATGAAATAAAGGAGGTCCTATGCAAGTAAATGAAAAAGTTTTTGTAGTAACCGGAGGTGGAAACGGGATCGGCCGTGCCGTTGTTTTGACTCTTTTGGAAAAAGGAGCAAAAGTTGTCGCTATCGACATCAATCCCAATGCCCTAAGTGAAACTCTGCGATTATCAACAACATTTGGCAGTAAATTGCGCACTTACACCGCAAATATCAGTGTGCGTGAGGAAGTCGAAAGAATCCCCCAATTTGTGATGGATGAGTTTGGCAGTGTTGACGGGATCGTCAATGTTGCGGGTATCATCCAACCGTTTGTTACAGTAAATGACATGGATTATGAGCGGATTGAAAGAGTTTTTAATGTCAACTTTTACGGCACTCTTTACATGTGCAAAGCATTTATCCCGCATTTGCTCCAACGTCCGGAAGCTCACATTTTAAATGTTTCCAGTATGGGTGGTTTTGTTCCGGTTCCAGGGCAGACAATATACGGGGCTTCCAAAGCTGCTGTGAAGCTGCTTACCGAAGGTTTGAAGTCTGAACTGATGGATACCAATATCGGTGTCAGTGTCGTATTCCCAGGCGGTGTCGCAACAGAGATCACAAAAAATTCCGGAGTTGAAACGCGATTGGCGGCTGATGCCGATACTTCCAAAATCAGAGTGCTGACGCCTCAGGAAGCAGCGGATATCATAGTCAATGCAATCGAAAACAATCTTTATCATGTATATGCGGGCAGTGATTCCAAAATGTTGAACTTTATGAATCGGTTAAGTCCGAAGCGTGCAGCGCTAATGATTGCGGAGCAGTTAAAATCTTTGATGGGTTAACAAGAAAACGTCCAGAAACGGACGTTTTGTTACAATGATTCAGTATATTTTTTGAAGTTGTCGAGTATGGCTTGCCATCCTTGTCGTTGCAAATCTTCAGAATTCTCATTCTCAATCTCAAACACTTCGATTATGTGTACTTCGTTTCCTTTATCTTCAAATGTCACCCAAACTTTACGTAGGTCGTCAAGTTGGGTGATTATTTTCTTTGGTTCATCGATTTCGAGGAATGTGCCGCTAAAGTCGAAGGAAATACTTCCATCTTTTGAAGCCATGGTATACACAAATCTGCCTCCATTTTTTAGGTCATTCACTGCTTTGGGAGTATGCCAGTCCTCACTCGCAGCATTCCATTTTTCAATGTGAGTTGGGGTTGTCCAACTGCGCCAAACCAAATCAATGGGTGCTTTTACAAAAACTTGTACTGTCACTATTTTTCTTTCCATGTCATTCTCCTTTATAAGCGCTTTGTAACTGTTTTAAATCAAACTTCTTCATTTGAAGAAATGCTTCAATCACGCGCTCTTTTTCTTCTTCGGTACCGTTAAATAAAACGTCATCCCAGTATGATGATGCGATCTGCCAAAAAACACCAAAGCGATCTTTACACCAGCCACATTGCTCTGCTTCTTCAACATGAGATAGTTTTTCCCAGTAGTAATCTATTTCAGTCTGATCATTGCACAAAACCATAAATGAGAACGCTTCGTTGAAATCGAAATCTGCATCAAAGGCATTGTCCGTGGCAGAAAATTGTAGCCCTGCCAGATTGAAGTTAAGATATTTCACTTTTGCATTGGATGCATTAACTTCATTTGTCTGATAATATTCAATCATATTCATTTTTCCGTTTTCGAAAACATCCATATAGTAGCGGGCGGCCTCCTCACTTAATCCGATATGATCTTTACTGAAAAGAAAACTGTAAATGATTCTCTGAGTGATATCTCCTTTATTCAATAGCATCAGTTGCCATGATAGTCCGAATCGATCCTCAACCCATCCGTACAGCCGACAAAACGGGTATTCTTGCAGAGGCATGAGTTCATTTCCGCCTTCACTCAACTTCTCGAAAACTTCCTGGAGTTTTTCCGGATCGTCAAATACGGCCGTCAATGAGATGGATGGATTAAGAGTAAAATGCGGTCCGGCACTGATTGCAGAAAAAGCTTGCCCTGCCAATGTAAAGTTTACAAAATCGCAGTCGCCAGATGGTGTATTTTTAATGACGGTTGTACCGTCGATCGATGAGTTTTCAAACAACGTTACATAGAAACGGGTCGCTTCGATGGCTTGTGTATCAAACCATAAGTGGGGGATGATTTTGATCATAAATGAAACCTGCTTTCTTTCGATAAAATCACAATTTTTGTGATCTCATGTTTTGGTTATATTTCTATTATATCTCGGCTTCTATCCGATTTCCTTTCGTGTGCCTATGCCTCATTCGGTGATTTCTGATTAAGTTATTTCGATTATTATGCAACTCATCTTTTATAATTCGTTCATTTTTGTTTTGCGATGCTATAATAGATATGTATTTGACAGAGGTACGATGGAATGTTTTTCAAGAATACAGCACAAAATCAGACAAATCAAAAATCTGTCTCAAATAAAGGTTTGACCATATTGAGAATCGGCATTTATTCACTATTATTATCGGTCATTCTGGAAGTATTGCACCGTCAGTCACTGACGGGATTTTTCGCGTTTGCACTTTCGAAACCGATGGTCTTTGTTTACAATAGCTTGATTATATTCGCAACATTGACTTCTTCTCTTTTCTTTAAAAGAAAGCATTTTGTTTTTGGGATGATTGCATTTGGTTGGCTGGTGTTGGGAATTTGTAACTTCATCATTCAGTTCTTCCGTCGCACGCCGTTGACATCCGATGATTTCCTATTGATCAATTCTTTGTTCAATATCATAAGCATTTATTTGACCCCCTTTCAAATCGGTCTTATTGTTTTGGCTATCGTAATCAGTCTGGGAATCATCATTAAGGCTTGGATGAAATCGGTCAAACTCCACGTCATGTTCAGACGAGGAATTGTAACATTTTTTGCTACTCTGCTGCTTCTTTACGGTATACCCAATGTTTCGCCTACGGTTTATGCACTTAAAAATGCCCGTGGTAATATCGTGGAAATATATGATGAATTTGGCTTTGTATACAGCTTTGTAAGCAGCATATTGAATAAGGGAATTGATGAGCCTAACGTATATAATAAGCAAGCAATTAATAGCATCGTCAAACATCTTACACGGGACAGTCATGATGCCATCAAAGCCAATATCATATTTGTACAGTTGGAATCGTTTTTCGATGTCAGCCGACTTTCCGGAGTCAGTTTTTCCTCAAATCCCATTCCCAACTTTACTGCCTTAAAAAGCGAATACTCAGCGGGATTGCTCTATGTCCCAACGTTGGGCGGAGGTACCGCGAACACAGAGTTTGAAGTAATCACAGGCATGAGTCTCGACTTCTTTGGTACCGGCGAATATCCGTACAAAGGAGTCCTGTTGAAAGAAACCGCGGAGAGCATGGCTTACAATTTGAAGAAATTGGGTTATCGGGCTTCCATCCTTCATAATAACAGCGGAAACTTCTATGGACGAAATCTGGTTTTTGCCAACTTAGGATTCGATGCTTTCAGTACACTGGAAACAATGCGCAACGTTGAGTATAATGATTTGGGCTGGGCAAAGGATATCGTATTGGTTGATGAAATCATGGAGGCATTAAGTTATTCGGAAGAACCAGATCTGGTTTATGCGATTGCAGTTCAGTCTCATGGGGATTATCCAAGAATCGAGAACCCGGACTATCCTTTCCAAGTCTTTGGTGTGCTAAATAAATCTGATGAAAATCAGTTGGAGTACTATTTGAGTCAAATCCATGAATCAGATGCGATCATACCCGAAATCATTGCGAAAGTAGAGCAGTCCGGTGAACCTTCGATTATCATTTTCTTCGGTGATCACCTTCCAGGGCTTAATTTTGAAGGGTTCATTGAAGGTGACAGAAATACGACAGACTACGTCATTTGGGATAACATCGGTTTGGTTAAGCAAAGTAAAAACGTTGAAACCTATCAATTAGGTGCTTATGTTTTTGATGGGTTGAATATCCACGAGGGATTTTTTACTCAGATTCACCAATCGGAAGCCGACAATCCAAATTATGAAACGATCCTGCACTTACTTCAATACGATGTTCTTTATGGAGAGAAGTATGCTTACAATCAAATGAATTCCTATATACCATCGAAATTGCAGATTGGGTTCAGGGTACAAGCACTGACTCAGGCAAATATCTTTCATGAGAAAATTATTGTGAATGGGCGCAATTTTACAAAGTACAGTCATATCATGGTAAATGGTGAGGTACTGGAAACGCAGTATATAAGTTCGACAGTTTTAGTGGCGTCCAGTGACAATGTCGATCCCGGCAGCACGGTCGGTGTTGCAATCGTCAGCGCAAACAAAGAAGTAATCAGTATATCCAACACACAGCGAATCAAATAGCAAAGGGGCTGTAACGAATAAAGAACCCTATGAATAGAAAAAAGTCGAGAATTCTCAAGGGAGAAAACTCGACTCTTTTTGTTATAATTTGCATATGTT
>PHAF01000092.1 GCA_002841605.1 Firmicutes bacterium HGW-Firmicutes-10
GATCGCCGCGATGCTTGAGGAGGCCGCCAACACAAAGCGCGAACTGGATAAACTCAATCAGAAAATGTTGAATTTCAAAGCCCAGGAATTAGCTCTAAAGGCTGTGGAACACAACGGTCTGAATGTTTTGTTAACAGGTGTTGAAGAAACGGATGCTCACGGATTAAAGACGCTCAGTGAATCGTTGAAACGTCTGATTCCGGATGGTGTGATATTTCTGTGGTTAAAAGAAGAAGATAAGGTGACATTTGTTGTTACATGCAGTCCAAAAGCTATAGCTGCCGGATTTAAAGCCGGAGAGATGGCGAAGGAAGCAGCCGTTATTACCGGTGGTAATGGCGGTGGTCGTCCGGATTTTGCTCAATCCGGTGGTAAAGAAGTTTCGAAATTGTCATTGGCCATCGAAACAATCCGGTCGAAATTAGGTTTAAGTCTTTAAATATCAAGCGCTTTGAGTTAGAATGTACACAAAGGAGGGGATCACGTATGAGTAAACAAAATACTGAGACGATGGCTTTTAAATCAGAGGCAGTCCGCAAGGAAAATATTAAACATGTATTGCGTGCTGTAAAGGATGTTCTAGAAGAAAGAGGATATAATGCCGTCAATCAGTTGTCTGGGTATTTGATTTCCAATGATCCCGCTTACATCTCGAGTTTTAAAAATGCCCGCAGCGTCATTCAATCGATTGAACGATATGAAATCATCGAAGAATTGGTGCGTTCATATTTGGATGATGGAGAATGAAGCGACTGATTGGATTGGATTTAGGCAGTAAAACCGTTGGGGTTGCAATCAGCGATCCCATGGGCATGCTGGCGCGGACTTTGACAACCGTTCGCTTTCCGCAATACGATTTCGAAACCGCCTGTAAGCAAGTGATTGAACTTTGCAAACAAAATGATGTTGCCGAAGTCGTTCTCGGGCTGCCTCGACACATGAATGGCGACATCGGAGAGAGTGGTCAAATGGCACTGGATTTTAAGGAAATGCTTCTTGAGTCCGGGTTGCAGTCGGTCACAATGTGGGATGAGCGGTTGACGACGGTTGCAGCACAGCGCTTGCTTATAAGTGCGGATGTGTCTCGTAAAAAGCGCAAAGAAGTTATCGATCAGGTAGCGGCTGTAGGTATACTGCAAAGTTATCTCGATCGTAAATAGAAGGAGGTTCTCTATGGAATCAAATACATTGTTTGTCGTTGACGATGCCGGCAACGAAATTGAAATGGAAGTGTTGTTTACTTTCGAAAATGAAGAAAACGGGCATAAATATGTGCTGTATTTCAATCCGGAAGATGAATCGGGCGAAGTGTTCGCATCGATTTATGATGATGAAGGCAGTCTGACTCCAATTGAGAATGAAGAAGAGTGGGCGTTGGTCGAAGAAGTGTTCGGCGCATTTATCAATGAAGAAGAAGAGAAGGTTAGCTAAGTTTCTCGCCGGTCTATTGGTTTTAATTCTTGTAGGGCTGGCGAGCACTTATGTACTATATACAAATTTATCAAAACCGGCAGCGGGTGAAAGCGATGCCGTTTTATTTGAAATCAAATCTGGCGATGTGTTGAGAAATGTGGCCGCGAATCTGCAGGATCAGGGCATCGTCCGTTCAGCAATCGTGGTAGAAATAACCGCCCGCCTGGAAAATCTGTCCGGTCTAAAGGCTGGTTTGTTTGTTTTGGATAAAAGCTGGTCGGTAACAGAAATATTGATGACGCTCAACGATTCAACAAAGACGATCGTCGATACGGTACGCATCACTTTTATCGAAGGAGATTGGGCTCGGGATTTTGCCCGTAAGTTAAGCAATCTGACTTCTGTGGAAGAACAAGACTTGCTTGAACTTTGGAATGATGAAGTCTTTTTGCGTGAGATGATCGAACAATACGAGTTTTTGTCAACGGACATCCTTAATCCGAAGACACGGATCCGTTTGGAAGGATACTTATTCCCAAACACTTATGAATTTTTCGTTTCGACCAATGCCAGGGATGCGACCATAAAGCTTCTGAATCAGACTAAGAGGATTTATGAAAAATACAAAACACAGTTTGAAGCATCGGAACTGTCGGTTCATGAAGTCTTCATCCTTGCATCGATCGTGCAGTTTGAAGCTTCAAAACCAGACGATATGAAGAAAGTTGCCAGTGTGTTTCTCAACCGACTTAAAATCGATATGCCTTTACAGTCCTCGGTAACGGTCTGTTACTCGTTATATGAGTATGATTCCTGGAAGGATTGTGAAACCAACTCAGGGTTTGAATCACCTTACAATACTTATAAGTACCGTGGATTACCGGTTGGTCCGATCATGAATCCGGGAGAAGCGGCAATCATTGCGGTTTTAGAACCGGCAGATACGGATTACTATTATTTTATGGCGGATGTTTACGGCGATGGAACGGTCTATTTTGCCAAAACATATGCTGAACACAGTGCGAATGTTCAAAAGTATTTAAAAGGAAGGTAATTTATGCAAAAACCTGTCATTATCGGAATCGCGGGGGGAAGCGCTTCGGGGAAAACATCGATTGCCAAGCGCTTGAAAAAAGCGTTTGAAAGTAGTAATTCGGTGTATATCATCCGGCAGGATGATTATTACAGCGATCAAAGCCACATGCCCCTAGAGCAGCGGTTGTTGACCAATTATGACCATCCGTTTGCTTTTGATAATGATTTGCTTGTTGAGCATCTCGATAAGCTGGCGAATCATGTATCGGTAGAAAAGCCGACATATGATTTTATCAATCACACGCGCAGCAGTGAAATCGAAATCGTTGAGCCAAGCGATGTCATCGTACTGGAAGGTTTGTTTGTACTGGAGGATGCGCGCATCCGTCAGCGGCTCGATATAAAAATATATGTGGATACCCCGGCAGATATCCGGTTTATCCGCAGGCTGGTCAGAGATGTCCGAGACCGGGGCCGTACCTTGGATTCGGTCGTTCATCAATATACGACGACGGTTCGATTGATGCATGAGCAGTTTATCGAACCGACCAAGCGATACGCGGATGTGATCGTTCCCGAAGGCGGAAAAAACGAAGTTGCGATTGATTTGCTGACAACGAAAATCAGTAGCATCATTCGTGAGAATGTGCTATAATGTCGCAAGTTAGGAGTTGATACCCCATGGCACAAGAAAAAGTATTAGTTACTCAAGAAGGTTTACAAGAGCTCATGAAAGAGCAACAGCATTTGATTCACGTCGTTCGCAAAGAAGTCATCGAGGATTTACAAGCAGCCCGTGCACAAGGCGATTTATCTGAAAATGCTGATTATGATGCAGCAAGAGATCGTCAGGCACGTGTGGAAGCTCGTATCCGCGAACTTGAAAATATGTTGAATAACATCGAAATCATCGATGAGAGAAAAGGCGGACAAAAAGTCGTTCGCTTAGGAACGACCTTTACGATTTTGGATTATGAAACCAATACAGAAGAAAAGTATACGATTGTCGGTTCGGTAGAAGCTGATCCGCTTAACGGCAAACTTTCCAATGTCACACCATTAGCTCAGGCGTTGATGGATAAAAAATCCGGAGACGAAGTCATGGTGAATGTAGATTCGCCATATACAGTCAAAATTTTAAGCATTGAATAAGCACTTCGGTGCTTTTTTTTTTGGAAAATCATCATTTATTTCGTACTAAAGAATGAGGTGATCTTATGAACCGCATTCTTTTTGCTATTTTTATGTTTGCTTTGACATCATCCTGCACCATCCCCCAACCTTTTGATTTTCAGATGGAACGTTTGTTTACAATAACGGTCAACGGCGCAATCGAACATCCCGGCACATTGACGATGGATCCATATCCAACCATTGCCGATGTTTTGAAAAGAGTTAATGTATTACCTGAAGCCGATTTGTCATCCATCAACCTTCTTACGATTTTGCATCACAAAGATGTCTTGAACATTCCGTTTAAAAAATCGATTCCGTGTATATCCATCAATACGGCTTCCATAGAAGAACTTATTTCTCTAAACGGTGTTGGTGAGAAAACGGCTCAGTCGATCATTGATTACCGGATTTCCGTTGGACTGTTTCAGAACATCGACGACTTGTTAAACGTCAAGGGCATCGGCATCAAAACGCTTGCGAAATTTAAAGAACGATTATGTCTGTAGAGCGTGGGATATTTCTTGTATTGATTGCTTTGATCCTGTTTCAAATTAGCGCAGGATTTATCAGCATTATCGTGTTTTTTTTACTGGTTTTGCTATTGTTCGACCAGGCGGGACTTAAATTCTGTCTATTGTTTATATCAGCGATTTTTCTGTCATATTTGCTTCAAAAACAACCGGTAATGACAGATTTATGCGGGAAGGTCGTTGATGTCAGAGAAAAAGTGACATTTCTAAAGGTAGGCAAGATTGAATATTCATTGTTTGAACAGAAACACTTGTCCTTGGATGATCAGATCTGCGTAATCGGAAAAGTCGTACCAAACAAATCAGGATCGACTTTCATCAGCGATCCGATCTTGCGCTGGTCGAATCAACGCAATCACGGAGGCAGCATTCAAGTAAAGAGCATCGAAATCATTTCAAGAGGTAACACGATTAAAAGCCGTCTGTTTAACAAAATCAGTGTCATAGATTCATCGGGTTGGCTGAAGACTTATTTGTTTGGTCATTCTGCACCGATGACCGGCCACTTTACGGTACTGTTTGTTTCTGGCGGACTGATCGCCTCCTCAATGGTTGCCATGATCAGAAACATACTGGGATATTTATTTACCGAAAAAGTACGCCGGCGGGTGATGACATCCTTTCTGATTGTCATTGGGTTGTTGTGGGGTGGTTCTTTTGTTTTGATGCGAATATTTTTGACGGATTCAAGTCGATATCTGAACATCAAACCGCTGGGACGTGTGAGTCTGGCGTACATCGGGTTATTATGCATATACCCTCACCATCTCACTCATCCTGCTTTTATCATTCCTTTGACATTATCTTTGATCAATGTTTTTGGTTATCCGCGCTTTCTGTCAAGAATGGCAATGTTGCCATTGATTCAGACATTATTGATGTACAGATTTGATTTTATAACGGCATTATTGTTTCCGATACTGCGCATCACAGCACTTATCGGCTATCTTTTTGCCTGGGTATGCACTTTTTTACCTCAACTGATTCCCCGATTTATCAAATTCTGTGAGATGCTTTCAACAAGTGATCATGATTTTTTAACAAAATTGCAATTGACCGGTCATCCGTCTATCATCTTCTCAATCATCTGGGTGATGGTCCTGTTTTCTAAACGATTAAGCAAAAAACAGCTGATCATCAGAACCATCGTTTTGATAGCCGTATTTCAGATAGGTCCGTATTTAAATCCGTTTGTCACGGTGACGTTTTTTAATGTCGCTCAGGCAGACAGCGCTTTGATACAATTACCCTACAATCAGGGGAACTGGCTGATTGATACTGGTCGCTCGAGCACTTCCGCTTTGCTTCGGGCAAATTTGTGGTATCGGGGGATCTCACATCTCGATGCCGTGTTCATTTCCCATCAGGACAGCGATCACAGCGGCGGTTTGGCGATGTTGATGAAGGATTTCTCTATCAAAGAAATCGTATGGGATGCCATTGATTATCGTCATAAAGGCTATGTGCTTTACAGTCTAATGGATGGTAAGGAACATCTCAGTGACAATGACAACAGTCGGGTTCACTTATTTTCGGTCAACGGATTCACATATTTGTTTCTTGGGGATATTTCAAAAAGCAGGGAAGTTGAGCTGATCCGGATGTATCCTTTTTTGCAGGCAGATATCATCAAACTGGCACATCATGGCAGTAAGACCAGTACATCACAACAGTTGATGGCCAGTGCTCAACCAAGATTAACGATCATCAGTGCTGATCCGCGGGTTTATGGTCATCCGCACAAAGAAACACTAAAAACATTATGGCAATTTCAAATACCCGCTCTTTCAACTTATCAAAACGGTGATATCCGCATCTCAACCTTGGGAAATTTCCATTTTGTAATGTCATCTTCGGGTGGATTTGGTATAATGAAAACGGTGATAAAATGAATGTCGTCATAACCGGTAGCGACCGCTTTTTCTTAAGGCAAAAAGCTAAGGAATGGGTCGAGCAGAATGAGAAATCAGCCAAGGGCATTGAACCGGCTGTTTTCGACGGCTATTCGTCAAGTTTCAATTGGGATGAGTTATTCGAGGAAATCCAGACAGTTTCTTTCTTTTCCGATATCAAAGTAATCGAACTGATCAATCCGCCGGGCTTTACATTAAAGAATTTCGAACAACCGTCCATTTCGAATACTTGGACTTCGCTCATTGAATCAATGCCCAAAGAAGTTATTTTGCTTATTTTATTTGAGAATGACAAAATGAACAAAACCGCTGAAATGACGAAACCGCTGGTTAAAAATAAAGGCAAAAATACCGTTTGGATCGAAGTTGCCAAAATCAGTAAAAGTGAATATGAAAGCATCATTCGCCGTCAGTGTGTGGTTCGTCAAATCAAACTGGATGAAGAAAAAATGAGACATCTGATGAATCGATTGCCTAAGCAGATTGAGACTTGCATGCGTGAACTCGATAAACTGGCATTGTTTCCGGATGTCATCGACAAGAAAGTTTTGGATGTCCTGATTTCTAAGCCGTTGGAAGACAATGTGTTTGATCTTTCGGCAGCGGTCGTTTCCAAGGATCTGGGCACCGCCCTGAGGATTTACAAGGACTTGCAAGTATTGAAGTATGATCCGGTAGCGCTGGTTCCGTCCATTGCCTGGCAGTTAAGAGTCATGTTTCAAATACTCGTTTATAAACGCGAACGCATATCAGATATGGATATACGCGATAAACTTGGCGTACATGAATATGTTTTTTCAAAAGCTTTGGGATATGCCCGCATGACAAATTTGGATCGGGTTTGTGAACTTCTGGAAATGCTGGCACAACTCGATCAGAAAATAAAAACCGGTCTGATCAACGGTCCGATGGGTTTTGAGTTATTTTTGATAGAAGCGATGAGGTAAAACCATGGAATCACTACGAGAATTATATAAATCCGGTCCGGGACCGTCAAGCAGCCATACATTAGCCCCTCGTCGGGCAAGTCTGCTTTTTATGGAGCGTGTTGAAGGTATGATCTATGCTAAAGTTGAACTTTACGGATCACTGTCACTGACCGGCAAAGGGCATTATACTGATAAAGTCATCATCGATACCTTTGCGCCGACACCATGTACCGTGGAATTTAAACTGGATTGGCAGTATCCGTTTCCAAACGGCATGATCATTAAGGCATTCGGTGAAGATGATCAATTATTACTTGAGTGGGTCGTATATTCGATTGGCGGTGGCAGCATCATGATCCTCAATGAGGATTTTGATTTCCAGCGGCAGATTTATCCGCATCGCAATTTTGAAGAAATCAT
>PHAF01000093.1 GCA_002841605.1 Firmicutes bacterium HGW-Firmicutes-10
CGGAATCGAGACCGGCGTACCCCCGGAAAACGTGTTTATATGTGCCAACGGGGATGCGGTCGTATTGCGTGATGGCGTTGCTTCCTTAAGCGACACCCGCATTCAAGCCGATGACATTTATGTCGATGGCAGTGACACTTCCGGATTATCGACCTCCGTGATCAAAGACCGCCGCATCCTTTCGGATAACGGCATGGTTTCCGTCATCGTGTCGATCGATTCAAGATACAATAAGATACTATGCAGACCGTCAATCGTCAGCCGCGGCTTTGTTTACATCAAAGAAAGCCAGACACTTCTAAAAGAGGCTGAACTGCTTGTCTATGAAGCGCTAAAGAAAAAGATGGTCGGAAAGACCACCTTCGGTGAACTGAAAAATACGATTCGCGGATCGCTGGAACCCTTCCTTTACCAGAAGACCCACCGCAACCCGATCGTCATTCCGGTCATACTGAATCAAAAAGCTGCAATGCAACCAAGAACGACCGAGACTCGCTAGTCTCGGTTTTTTTAATCTCTGATTTCAATCGCCCCAAAAACGACACTGTAGTTGACCTCGATGACTTTACCTGCGACTTTTTCATCCAGATTGGATGTTTTATCCTCAAAACCACCGAAAACCGGAGAACCGCTGATAACTTTCACCGCATACTTACGCGGAAAACGAATATCGGCACCACCGAAGACCGCATTGATCGTTACGCTGGCTTTATCCCCTTTTAATTCGATTTCACTTAAGTCCACATCGGCATTGCCAAAAACGGATGAAACCTCAATCTTCTCAAATTGCTTATTATTTGCTTTGTGTCTAGTGCCGCCAAAGACAGCAACGATATCGTTTTTATCGGATGTATTTACCGAAAATCCGCGACGGCCAAATACCAGTGACAAACCAATCAGAATGATGATGCCCGGCACAATCAAACTGACAACTGACTCTCTTTCAATCAAATTGAAACTGATGGCCAGAAATATCAGACCGATCGTCGTGATGATCAAATGAAACAAATTGATCCGTCGCTGCTCGATCATCGAGTAACCGCCGATCAAAACAAGTGCTGATGGCCACAGATAGTCAAATAAGTCCCTGATCGGATAAATGTTCAAGTTGTCCAATAACAACAGTACTCCGGCAAGGATGATCAGTAACCCAAAAATCCGCTTTCCCATATTTTCTACCTCGCTTTCAGTACCATTATAAACCAATTTTCATAAATTCTGACAACAATTGTGGTAAAATGACTGTGCAAGGTGAAGATATGAAAATTAAGATCGTACGATGGCTTTCGGTAATTTTGGTCACAATGACATTGTTGACCGCGTTGATATATGAAATGACTGTGTGGGGTCCGCGACGTATAAACGTTGAAATCGTCACGCTGATTGACTCAAGCATCCCCCTTTCGTTTGAAGGGGTTAAAGTTGTTTTTTTCTCCGATGCCCACTATAACAAATATATGAACAGAGACCGTTTCTTAAACGTTGTCACACGCATCAACCAGCTTGATCCGGACATCGTCATCTTTGGCGGTGATTTGTTTGATCATCCTTCGGTCGAATATCCGACCACGGATATTCAAGATGAGCTTACGGGTCTATTATCCATGATCCAGGCACCTCTGGGAAAATATGCCGTATTCGGCAATCATGATTTGGAATCACCTCGAACCATTCAGATGATTTCCAACATATTTCAGGCCAGCGGTTTTGAACTGTTGGTCAATCAGAATGTCCCGATTTACAACAAAAGTGAAAGTTTTATCCGATTGGTAGGGTTAGACAGTCAGCTGTTAGGTAATCCGGATATCAATAGCGCTTATGCAGGTATCATCGATGGCGAGTTTGTCATAACCGTGTCACATACACCCGACATTATCGATGAGTTGCCGGCATTGACAAGTTGGGTACTTGCCGGGCACAGCCACGGCGGACAAATCCGCTTGCCCATATTCAATGAACTTTACACCGTTCCTTATGCCCGCAATTATGTTTCGGGCGAGCACATCGTCAACGGCATACGATTGTATATTTCCAATGGCATCGGTACGACCCGATGGGATATCCGCTTGATGGCGGATCCTCAAATCCATAGTTATACCCTATCGTCAGGAAGGTGATTTTTTGTACATCCTCAAAGAATTGATCCGTCGTTACGAGCGACACCGCATTCAACTGATCAGTGGTACACTGGCCTTCTTTTTCCTGCTCGCACTTTTTCCGTTACTGATTTTTCTCAATGCTCTTTTGGGAACCTTTGATTTACAGCTTCTGGACTTGATTCAATCACTGGAAGATTTGATTCCTCAGTCAGCCCTGGATATCCTATCCGGCTATGTAACTTCGATATCATCGACATCCACCGGATTGATCTCTTTTAGCTTACTGGCAACCCTTTATTCAGCATCGATTGCGGTCACATCGCTGATACACTCGATCCACACTGCCTACAATCAAAGCAGTCACCGTCATTTTGTCATTACCAAGCTCTGGTCGATTTTGTTCACACTGATCATCGGTGTGGCCTTAGGTTCATCCTTGATACTACCCATTTTAGGCAAAAACTTTCTTACTTTCGTTTCAACATATATCCCTTTAAACGATGGAATCATCGAACTTTGGACAAATCTGCGCTGGCTGTTGACAGCCGCAATCATAACGGCGACCTTAGCCTTACTATATAAAGTCATTCCTTATACACCATACAAAAAGCAGAGTGTCTGGCCAGGTGCAATATTTTCATTGATCGGCTGGATGGTCGTTTCTCTGCTATTTTCGATGTACGTCAACAATTATGCCAACTACAGCATCGTATACGGACCTTTGGGGGCCGTCATCGCTTTGATGATGTGGTTATTCTTTACCGGAATGATCATCATTCTCGGCGCTGAAATCAATAACATCCTTGATGAACGACGCAATAAAAAGGAAAGCATTTATGTTAAGGTGTCTGATGATGTTATTGAGGATGAAGATTAATAAATTCATTGATGAGTAAGAATGTTTGTATATATTGCTTCAAAGAAACCACCCTGTCAGTAAATGAATTTTAGGAGATTCGATCTCCTTTTTAATTGCGCTTTTACCCGCTGTGATTAAACTCTTAAGATAATGAAAATAAAAAAGTACCCCGAGGGGTACTATACGACGATATTGACGATTTTGTTTTTAATGGCAATCAGCTTGCGAATCGGTTTACCTTCAATATGAACGATAACCGTATCCACTTTCACTGCCAACGCCTTCAATTCTTCTTCTTCCGTATCCAAATCGACCCACATTTTACCGCGGATTTTTCCGTTAACCTGAATGACGATCTCTACTTCATCATCGATCAGCTTGCTTTCATCGACCGTCGGCCACAGCTGATAAGCAATCGATTCTTTCTTGGTAAGCAACTGCCACAACTCTTCTCCCAGATGAGGAGCAAAGCAGGCAAACAGCTGCACAAATCCTTCCGCATACGGACGATAAACACTTTCGACACGGTAACACTCATTGATGAAAATCATCATCTGCGAAATCGCGGTGTTCAGTTTCAGTGCATCAATGTCATGACTGACTTTTTTGACCGTCTGATTGTACACTTTATCCAGTGATCCGTCATTTTCATCACTGATTTTATCTTGCTCGGTAAACAAACGCCAAACCCGATCCAACCAGCGACGCGTACCATCCATCCCCGTATCGCTCCAAGGCAATGCGGCTTCCAATGGTCCCATAAACATTTCATATACGCGCAATGTATCTGCTCCGTGACTGTTGATGTAGTCATCCGGATTTAAGACATTCCCGCGTGATTTACTCATTTTTTCGCCGTTTTCACCCAAAATCATTCCTTGATGGAACAAACGTTTAAACGGTTCCGGCGTACTTACGGCACCGATATCATACAATACTTTATGCCAGAAACGGGCGTAAAGCAAATGCAAGACCGCATGCTCCGCCCCGCCGACATACAAATCGACCGGCAGCCAGTGATCCAATAGTTCCTTCGCACCGATGGCATCCGGGTTTTTCGGATCGATGAAACGTAAGTAATACCAGCAAGACCCCGCCCATTGCGGCATGGTGTTGGTTTCCCGACGTCCCTTGACGCCATCGACTTCCACTTCCAACCATTGAGTCGCATGCGATAGCGGTGATTCCCCGCTGTCTGAAGGACGGTAATTATCTGTTTCAGGTAATTCCAAAGGCAAATCCGCAATATCGACGGTGCGCTGGGTACCATCTTCCATCAAAATGATCGGAATCGGTTCACCCCAGTAGCGCTGACGCGAAAACAGCCAGTCACGCAGTTTATAGGTCGTCTTTGGTTCGCCTAAGCCTCTTTCTTGTAACCATGCATTCATCGTTGAAATCGCATCCTCTTTGTTCATTCCGTTGATAAATCCGGAATTTATGTGAATGCCATCCCCGACATATGCAGCTTCCTCGATGTTACCACCTTCTAACACCGGGATGATATCCAACCCAAACTTCTTCGCAAATTCCCAGTCACGGACATCATGTCCGGGAACGGCCATGATTGCACCGGTACCATATGCAGCCAGCACATAGTCCGCGATCCAAATCGGAACTTTTTTGTTATTGACCGGATTGATCGCATATGCACCGGTAAACACACCGGATTTGTCTTTGTTCAGTTCGGTACGTTCCAGATCGGATTTGGTTTTGATGGATTCGATGTAATCCAACACGTTTTTCTTGTTATCTTCGGTCGTTATGTCATTGACAAACGGATGCTCAGGTGCCAACACACAATACGTCGCTCCAAACAAGGTATCGCTGCGCGTTGTAAAGACGGTAAATTCTTTATCATGGCCATCGACTTTAAAAATGACATGGGCACCGACTGATTTCCCGATCCAGTTGATTTGCATTTCCTTTGTCGAAGTCGGCCACTCGACCAAATCCAGATCATCCAATAAGCGCTCCGCATATTTAGTGATCCGTAAGACCCATTGACGCATCGGAACACGGAAAACCGGAAAGTTGCCACGCTCAGATTTTCCGTCAATGACTTCCTCATTGGCCAAAACCGTACCTAACTCCGGACACCAGTTGACCGGGATTTCATCCACGTAGGCCAAGCCTTTGTTGTATAGTTGCAAAAAGATCCACTGGGTCCATTTGTAGTAATCCGGATCAGTTGTTGAAAACTCACGATCCCAGTCATACGACAATCCCAATGCCTGAATTTGTTTTTTGAAAGTTTCGATATTCTTTTTGGTAAATCCTGCCGGATGGTTACCGGTATTTAACGCAAACTGCTCCGCGGGTAAGCCAAAAGCGTCCCATCCCATCGGATGCAACACATTGTAACCTTCCATGCGTTTCTTGCGTGCAACGATATCGGTCGCTGTATACCCTTCCGGATGTCCGACATGAAGGCCGTTGCCCGAGGGATACGGAAACATATCCAATACGTAGTATTTCGGACGTGAGAAATCCCAGGTATCCGTCTTAAAGGTTTTGTTCTCTGCCCAAATGTTCTGCCATTTCTTCTCAATGGTCTTGTGATCAAAAGCCATAGTTTGTGTCTTCCTTTCAATAAAAAAACGCCCCCTAAGGGCGTAATAACGCGGTACCACCTTAGTTACTGCCTGCGCAGCACTCAAACCGTTAACGCCGAAATACGGAATATGTTTTACATATTCAACTCCAAGGCGAGTTGGGATGGGTGACCTGTCGTTTTACACCGGACAACGACTCTCTACAAGGCGAACCACCTTACTATTCCTTATCAAAGCTTATGGGAATATGATACCGAAAAGAAACCATATTGTCAATGTGAAAGGCGAGTGAACATTCGCTGTTAAACAATGGATTCAACGTGTACCATCGTAAAATTTCACCAAAAGGTGCGTTTTATGTTAAAATGATGGCGAGGTTAAGCTATGAAATACGGACACAATGCGATATGTATCAATCCCAATACCATGATGATGCCTGTAGGCTATATGGAACGACAATACCCGATCTCCACCACTAAAGGAGATCTTTATGCACGGGCATTTTATCTTGAAGATAATGAAAAACTTTGCTTTTTGACTCTTGATAGCCTTGGTGTCTGTTCGCAAGTTCAAAAATTATTTGAAGCTACGGTAAAGGATGTGCTGGGAGCGGATGTCACGTTGATATTGAGCAGCAGTCATACCCATTATGCCCCATCATTGACGCAGGCTTTCGGCTATATCAAAACAGATGACAGTTATGTGAAGTTTGTTCAGGCGCGCATGCGCGCCATGCTGATAAACATGAAGATCCGTGAAGGAACCGTTAAAGTCGACTACAATCAGGTCAATCAGAATTTGATCGGCAGACACCGCATCAGCGGGCAGAATGATGACTATGTCATATTGCATTTACTGCGCTTTTCCGTTGGAAGCCAGCGGATCGGTAACTTCATCATATATAACTGTCATCCGACGATTTCCGATGCACAAGTCGGACATTTCACCTCCGATTATGTCGGAGTTACTTTAGAAGTACTCGCAAAAAATTATCCCGGTGAGTTTTTTATGTTTTTTCAAGGTCCTGCCGGAGATATCAGTACGCGCTTCACCCGTAAAAATAAAACATATGAAGAAGTGATACGAATGGGACGATTGTTGGCTGATTCTGTCAGCGAACTGATGAAGCGTAATCTTAAGAGCAAAGATTTACAACTGACAAGAAAACGTTATGAATACTCGATCGATGGACAACTGAAATCACCGGAGAATTTCGTAGTTTCTGAATCAGCAAGTGATCGCGAAAAAAGCGAGTTTGAAAATGCAAAAAATGTTTTAAAAGATTGGGCATCACAACCGCATTTATTGCATCAGCAAATCGTTGTCGATGTTATAAATTTGGGTTTATCCAAGTTGTATTTCAATCCCTTTGAACTATTTTCTTCTTATTCCAAATATTTGCCAGTCAATGGCATTCTGATTGGTTACTCCCAAGGATACGCGGGATATATGAGTGACATCGATGTTCAAGAAGCATCGTATGAGACACTTCTAGAGATTTACAGTGAAAAAGACAAGCAGAAATTGATCGAAATCATACGAGCCGGGTGAACGATATGAACCCCTTCCCACACTCCCATGACAACAAACGGTATTACACATGGAATCACTACCTAAAATCGACCTTCGGTTCTAAAGTATTCAAAGTCCCGCTCGATGCGGGTTTTTCTTGTCCCCATCGAGACAGTCATGGCATGGGCGGCTGTACCTTTTGCTCCACGGCCGGAAGCGGTGATTATGCGGGCAACCGGAAAGATACACTGATCCAACAATACGATGAAGGTTTTGCGATGATGGCCAAAAAGTGGCCTCAGGCAAAAGGGATCGCTTATTTTCAGGCCTACACCAATACCTATGCTCCTTTATCACAGTTGAAGAAAATTTATGATCCATTCTTCG
>PHAF01000094.1 GCA_002841605.1 Firmicutes bacterium HGW-Firmicutes-10
CAGTATTACTAAATAAATGCAATAAATTCAATAAAAAAACCGCCTTATTTTCAGCGGTTTTCATCAAGCAATCCGGATAATATCTTCCCGATCCGCAGTGACCAGGCACTTTCAGAGTGAATACCGTCCTCAATCTCGCAATAAGTGAACCTTCTTAACCCCTTTTTGGCCCAAATCGAAGCAATAGCCCGGTTACTTTCGATATAAGCATCATTTTCCTGCGGTTTATCGGACTCTTTCAATCCGATATCCATATATACGCTGTTGCCATTTACTTCAGAAACTTCGATCAGCTGAGCCATCGGATTTGGGGCAAACCACAATGCATTCGAGATACAGGCGATTTTGGTAAATACTTTGGGATAACGGCACATCGCAACCATCGATATCAAACCGCCCATACTGGAACCGGCCATCAGAAATTCATCTTCTACGTTGTAGTGATTTTTGATCCAGGCGATCAGATCATTAACGATCCAATCGATGTATTCATTTCCCAATCCCCCGGCCGGACGTGTCAGCCAATCGCGCAGTCCGACGATATCTTTATTGTGAAAAGGACTATACTCATCCAATCGTAAGAGTCCATCCGCACAACTGATGCCAACGACGATCATGTTTAAATCATGACTTTCAATGGCTTCGCGCAGTTTCCAGCTGACGCCAAAGGCAGCACGCTCATCATCAAACAGATTCTGTCCATCATGCATGATCAGACAAGGAAGCGGTTTAATCACATCTAAAGGGCAATACACGAAAACGGCTGCTTCACGGCCGGAAAAATCAAGTTTAAGTTTTTGCTCGGTCAATGTATAATTCATGATTCACTGTTTGACCGGGTTTTTGACAAACGGTACTGCTGATATAGGGTGGCATAGTCGCTTTTGATACGGTTCCAGACGATCAGACATTCATCCGGCAGTTTCTTTTTGGCCAAGCGGAAATACTCCGTTGCCAAATCAGCACTCGCCAGAGCATCTTCACCCTGCTTTAAATCGCAATAAAGCGCAGCCAGCGCGGTTTCGATGTACGGATTCGCGGAAAGCTCCGGATATTTTCTGCGCATTTCAAAAATAAGGTCAATACCTTCCAGATAGCGTTTCAGTTCACGAAAAATATCGACGTTTTTTACGATGACGACCGGCATCACATTGATATCCTTCTGTAAAACCGCCATCCTCAAAGCTTCCTGAGCAAAATCAAATGCCTTTTGGATGATTCCGGTATTGATAAAATAAGCCGATTGATCCAACAGGTTTTTGACCGATTCCTCTTTCTCCAACAGTGATTTCGAAAATTCCGAATCCAACTCGACTGCCAGTTTCAACGGTTGTTTCTCACCAATTTCACTGTACCAATCCTGCTTGATTTTGATATAGCGCTTCCCTTTATACTCAAACTTCTCCATTTTCATCCTCCGCATTCAAACTAACAAAAAAAGCTTTCGCTGTGGTTCTGCTGTTATTTTTCTTTTTGAAAATAACGTAAATAAAAAATATCTCTACCCATATTATAAAATAGAAAAATATTAATGCAATACCAAAAAATTATTTATGATAGTAATCACTTCCGTAGTCAAAATTTATAATATAATACAAATAATTATTCTATTGTATGTTTATATAATTAGTAGTATAATTCAATTAGATAAAACCATGAGGAAACCCGATCTTATTACCATCCCAAGATTAGACTATAATTTTCAATCAAGTACAAACCCACAGAGGTTTGTAGAAAAAGGAGTATTTAATAATGAGCAAGATTAAAAACGCAAAAGATAAAGTCGTTGGCGAAACCAAAGAAGCCATCGGAAAAGTAACAAATAACAAAGGGTTGGAAGTAGAAGGAAAAATCCAATCCATTAAAGCCGACGTTAATATCAAAACTGAAAAAATCAAAGATGACGTCAAGCGTGAAGTAAACAAAACTTTTAAAAAGTAGTTTAGACAAACTTTGCTTACTACAGAAAAACGTATAACTTCATAGTTAACATCATACGGAAAATATAGAGCGATCGAGATGGAGTATTGTTTGTGATCATGGATTTTATCAATCGAACATGTAGATCATTACCATATATTTCCATGACATGTTGATTATCTTTCGTTTATCGAAACTTTTATGTTTACATTGCATCAAAAAGACTTGAATGGCTCAAGTCTTTTTTCGTTGTCAATTGTACGATTGAACTTCTTCTTCCTTATTAAGAAAGCGCAACGCCCCCATCGCCAAAGCCGCCAGTTCATCTTCACCCGGATATACTTTGACCCCGGCTATCCAGTCAACCCGCTCAGCGAGCATTTTACATATGTACTCATTGTAAGCCAACCCGCCGGTCAGTAAGATCTGATCGACCTTCCCTTCCAGCACGGTCGCCATCGCGCCGATTTCCTTAGCCATCTGATAAATCATGGCATCGATCACGCGTCGGGCCTCATCATCCTCCTGTGCCAAAACCATGATTTGCTGAACATTGTTGGATCCAAGATAGGAAACCAATCCGCCGCCGCCGACCAGAAGTTTACGAACCTGACGGGTATCGCCACGAAACTCTTCGACCAGATCCAAGACCGCGAAACAGCTTAGACCACCGCTGCGTTCCGGTGAAAACGGTCCTTCACCGTCCAGTGCATTATTGACATCGATGACCTGACCTTTGCGGTGTGCACCGACGGAAATACCGCCGCCCATATGACAAACGATCAAGTTCAGCTTCGAAACATCCCCGTCAACCTCTTTGGCGTATTGTCTGGCGATCTGCTTTTGGTTGAGGGCATGAAAAACACTGCGACGCGAAACCTGCTTGATCCCGGAATAGCGGGCCAGCACGCATAAATCGTCCGTAACCGGAGCATCGACGAAGATGACCGGTTTATTGTATTTTTCGCCCCAGTAATAACCGATGCAGTTACCCACATTGGTCACATGCGTACCGTATTTCTCCGCCAAAATATCGTCGATGACTTCTTTGGAAACCCAATAGATCCCACCGGGCAACGGCTTAACGACTCCACCGCGCACACAAATGCAATCGAGCGACTCAAAAGAAATGTTTTCTTCGCGCATCCATTTTTCTACGGCTTCCCTGCGGAAGTCCTGTTGATCGAGCACCTTATGAAAAGAAGCGATTTCTGATGACGTATGGCGGATGTTCGTTGATGCGACCATGACTTCACCTTCAAAGATAGCTGCTTTTGATGATGTCGAACCCAAATTCATGACAAGTATTTTAAACATACGGATCCTCCCTGCTTATACCTATATTTTATCATAAAAAGGGATGGTTATTGCCATCCCAGTTGTTGATTTAGATAATCTTGAAGAAATTTACAGTAATCCTTATCCATCCCATCGACATCTTTCAACGGATTTTCGATGCCTAGCTTGTCATACTTGACATTGCCCAGCGTGTGATAAGGCAACAACTCCACTTTTTCAACATTGCTGAGCTTTCTGATTTTTTCAGCCAGCTTGTCCATATGTTCGAGTGTATCATTTTCACCGGGTACGATGACATAGCGGATCCACAGTTTGACTCCCTTTGCCTGCGCTTTTTCAAGAAACAGCGGTGAAGAAGACTCCCTTACTTTGGTCATCCTTTCAAACGACTCGGCATCGACACCTTTGAAGTCCAGTAAGATCAGATCGGTGTGATCAAGGATATCATCAAAGTACATCGGATTACCGACACCCGCCGTATCAAGAGTGACATGGATGCCGTCCGCTTTACACAACTTGATGACTTCAAGTAGAAACTGTGACTGAAACAGCGGTTCACCACCACAAAATGTGACTCCGCCTTTTTCTTTATAATACGGTTTAAATCGTTTGATTCTCTCAAACAGTTCTGCAGGGGTGGTTGATACGCCATTGGTCGGCTCCCACATATCGGGATTATGACAGTACAGACACCGCAACGTACAGCCGGATAAAAAGACGACCGTGCGGATGCCGGGACCATCCGCCGTTGCGAATGATTCGATTTTGGAGATATAGCCTTTAAATTGACTCATGGAAGGTCCGAGCGATGACTTCGCGCTTTTGCGCATCGGTCAGCCGGGCAAAGTGAACCGCGTATCCCGATACACGGATCGTAAGGTGCGGATATTTATCCGGATTTTCCATCGCATCGATCAGTTTTGCCCGATCAAGGACATTTACATTGAGATGGTGAGCATTTTGCCCGAAATAACCATCCAGTACGCTGACCGTATTGTCGATTTGATCTTCACGCTCTTTGCCCAAAGCCGCCGGAATGATGGAGAACGTATTGGAGATGCCATCCATGCAATCATCGTATGGAAGTTTGGCTACGGAGTTTAGCGATGCCAATGCTCCTGAAACATCACGACCGTGCATCGGATTGGCACCCGGTGCAAAGGCTTCACCTTTTAAACGTCCATCCGGAGTCGATCCGGTCTTTTTACCGTAAACGACATTGGATGTGATCGTCAGTACCGACAAGGTATGTTGTGCATTGCGGATCAGCGGATGACGCTTGAGGTAACTGCTGAAACGGCTCAAAATGTTGACGGCAATCGCATCGACACGGTCATCATCATTACCGAAGCATGGAAAGTCGCCTTCGATATCAAATCCGGTAGTGATCCCCTGCTCATTGCGAATCGGTTTGACTTTCGCATATTTGATGGCACTGAGTGAATCCGCAACAACCGACAATCCGGCGACCCCAAAGGCCATCAGACGGGTCACGACCGTATCATGCAAAGCCATCAGGCTCTTCTCATAAGCATATTTGTCATGCATATAGTGAATGACATTCATCGTATCGACATATAGTTTGGCGGTGCGTTGCATGATGGAATCAAACGCTGCCATGACTTTGTCATAGTCCAGCACTTCATCATCCATGATTTCAACATTGTCGAACATGCGTTTTGATGTGATTTCATCAACTCCGCCATTTATCGATAAAAGTAAAGCTTTACCTAAGTTGGTACGGGCACCAAAATATTGCATTTGCTTGCCGATGCCCATAGCCGATACGCAGCAGGCGATTCCATAGTCCTGACTAAACAGCGGTCGCATGATATCATCATTTTCATATTGAATCGCACCGGTTTCAATCGACATTTTTGCACAGTAGCGTTTGAATGCTTCCGGCAGATGCTGTGACCACAGAATGGTCATGTTGGGTTCCGGTGCTGATCCTAAGTTAGTCAGCGTATGCAGATAGCGGAAGGAGTTTTTGGTGACCAAAGACTTCCCTAGCCCGCTCATCCCACCGATCGATTCGGTGACCCAGGTCGGATCGCCCGCAAAAAGTTCATCGTATTCCGGAGTGCGTAAATGACGGACCAGACGCAATTTCATAATGAACTGATCGATCATTTCCTGTGCATCGAGTTCAGTGATCAGTCCTTCATTTAAATCGCGTTCGATATAAATATCAAGGAAGGTCGATGTGCGACCTAAGGACATGGCTGCTCCGTTATTTTCCTTAACAGCCGCCAGATAGGCAAAGTAAAGCCATTGTACGGCTTCTTTGGCGTTGGCTGCCGGTTTGGAAATATCATATCCGTAAGTTGCGGCCATGGCTTTGATGTCCTGCAAGGCACGAATTTGCTCACTGACTTCCTCGCGCAGCTGGATATTGTCCAAATCGTCCAGTTCGATATATTTCAAGTCTTCTTTTTTCGCTTCGATCAAGCGATCGATTCCATACAATGCGACACGGCGGTAATCCCCAATGATGCGTCCGCGGCCGTAAGCATCGGGCAATCCGGTCAACAATCCGGTGGAACGGGCGTTGCGCATATCTTTGGTATAAGCATCGAATACGCCTTGATTGTGTGTTTTATGCCATTTCTCAAAAGCCAGATCAAGAATCGGCGGCATTTCCCTGCCATAGGTATGCAGGATGGATTCGACCAGACGGATGCCACCATACGGATTGATGACTCGTTTGAGCGGTGCATCGCTTTGTAATCCGACGATTACTTCGTCTTCTCTGATGATATATCCGGGCTTGAAATTATTGACACCGGAAATGTTTTCCATATCGATATCCAAAACGCCCAGTTTGATTTCCTGGGATAAAAGTTCTACGGATTTGTCCCATAAGCGCTGTGTTTTTTCGCTGATCGGTGCCAGAAAACTTTCATTTCCCTCATAGGATGTAACATTGGATTCTATAAAATTCTCGACATCGATCAAATCGGTCCAGATGCCTTCATTAAATTTTTGCCATTCTTGCATAATTGTTCCTCCTAAACAATTTCAGTGTATCAGATATCACGATTTACTGTAACGGATTTGATTTTTGAGAGCGGTTACAAATCGAAGTTTTTTCAATATTGTGATTTGAGTCACAAAAAAACCCATCGCGGGGATGGGTTGGATTATAGGCGTCTTTGTTGCACAATTTAAACGAGGATACTATGGATATCTATTTATCGGATAAATTCAATGACGCCAGTCATCCTGTATTTATTATACATGAAAACTTTGAATTTCATAACTCTTTGACTTATTCAGAAGAACCCTTGTCATGCCAGCCGCGTGAACGATTATACTGTCGAAGCAAATTAAAATCGGATGCATTGATATGTTTTGTATACCGCTCTAAATCACTTTTGTACAAAGCCAAAACGACAAGATCGATGACAAACATCTGTGAGATCCGCAATCGCAAAACATTGAATTTCTCATTGGTGCTGTAGATGACCGTGTTAATGGTTGCCACAGCAGCCTCGTTTAGCGTATTTTTTCTTCTGTCCGTGAATGCCAATATCGGGACATTCAGTTGATTGCACGCATTAATGGCTCTTCTGATTTCATCCGTTTCTCCGGATTCGGATACGATGATTACCAAATCCTTTTCATTGCACTGCGTGATCAAATAAAGCGAGGTATGAACGTCATAACTGTGATTGACCATCAAATTGTAGCGGATCAGATGTGTCGCGAAATACTCACACATATTGGATGAACCGCCGACTGCAAAGAAAACGATCTTTCTGGCCTTTTTGATAAGATCCACCGCTTGATCGACACTTTCGGTCAGCCTTTCATTCATCGTCATTTTCATTACATCGGTATACTGACTGAATAATCGTTGCATGGTCACTTCAGTGTCTTCATTGGACTGGATATCAACTTCGATTTCTGACGGAGACTGACTGGAAACGCTGATGTCTGCCAAAAAGGCTCGAAAACTGCTGTAGCCGAGTTTTTGAGTGAAACGAATGATCGTAGATTGGGAGATGCCCAACTGGTT
>PHAF01000095.1 GCA_002841605.1 Firmicutes bacterium HGW-Firmicutes-10
CTCGCAATCGGTGATGAAGTCAATGCCTCAAGTCGTTTCTCTTGATTGGCAGCGACCAATCGGATGATATAGTAAAAATCTCGTTCACTGAGCTGCTGATTTTCTTTGATCAGTCGGATTGCTGCTAAAACTGCTCGCTTACACTCATCGACCGAAGATGAATCGCTTCCCGAAATAAGCAGCTGACTGCTGCGAATCAAGCAGTTGACGTTATAGTTTTTTTCCAATATCGCTAAATGGCGGTCGTTTACACCGAAAAGATTGGATAATTCTTCCATATTCAATTCATTCAGTGAGATCGCTGTATTGTGATCCAAATGCATCCACTCCATTCTTAATTAAGTATAGCGTGAGTATGAAAATAAAAAAAGTACTTTTTCAAGTACTTTATTTGCTTCTGCGAGCTTTTCTGGCGGCTTCGGATTTTAATTTGCGACGAACGCCCGGTTTTACATAAAACTCTCTTTTGCGAGCCTCAGCAAGGGTTCCGTTACGAGAGACTTGACGTTTAAAACGACGCAGCGCATCATCCAAAACTTCATTCTCTTTGAGTACGACTCTAGGCATAATCAACCTCCCCTCTGATGCAAGCAGTATTATTATACAAAACCAACCGCTAAAATGCAAGTATATCTTAATATGTTTGCGTGCTGGTCTGCTTGTTAAGCAACTGGACACCGGCAGATGTTCCGATACGGTCAGCCCCGGCTTCAATCATAGCAATCAAATCTTCATACGTGCGGACCCCGCCTGCTGCTTTTACGCGTGCCTGCGATCCGACGACATTCTTCATCAGTTTGACATCTTCAACGGTCGCTCCGGCCGTAGAGAATCCCGTAGATGTCTTAACGAAGTCTGCTTTGGCATCCAACACTGCATTACAAGCCAAAATTTTCTCATCATCGCTTAATAGGCAAGTCTCAATAATTACCTTTACGATATTTTTCCCGGCAGCTTCTTTGACAGCACGGATGTCTTCGGTGACCAATGACATATGTTTGTCTTTCAAAGCACCGATATTTAAGACCATATCGATTTCGGTAGCGCCATTTTCAATGGCGTTTTTCGTTTCAAATACTTTCACTGCGGTCGTTGTGGCTCCCAGCGGAAAGCCGATCACCGTGCAAACCTTGACATCACTTCCATTCAACAGTTCGGCACATGTTTTGACCCATGTCGGATTTACGCAAACGGATGCGAAATCATAGGTTCTTGCCTCCTCGCATAAAGTGATGATTTGTTGTTTAGTGGCATTTTGTTTTAATAATGTATGATCGATGGTTTTATTCACTGGTACATACCTCCTTGTTTAATATGACAGTCTGTAAAATTTCCTGGGTTGCTATATGATCTCCCATCCACTCTTCTTTGCCAAACTCGCGATACATATACGGTTCATCCCCTTTGCCTAAGATTAAGACTGTATCATTTTTGCATGCGATTTCCAGCGCTTGACGAATGGCGTCATAGCGGTCTTCAATAATGATGTAATTGTTTTTTTGGATGCCCTTGCTTATTTCACTGCAAATATCCAACACCTTTTCACTGCGGTTATCCTCTTCGGTCAAAATTATCATATCACAATAACGGTCTGCAAGTTCACCCAAAACCCTGCGTTTCTTAGAATCACGCTGACCGGCAGAACCAAAGACCACGATTATTTTCTTTTTAGGCGGTGTTATGGATTTCGCATACGTAAATATTTTATCGAAACCGTCCGGTGTATGTGCATAGTCGATGATCACATTGAAATTCTGACCTTCACTAATGACTTCCATACGGCCATCGACCTGCGGGATGGTCTTACACTTTTCAACGATCATGGACAAATCCATGCCGTAGGTCGCCAAAGCTGCAATCACACCAAGCAAATTGTAGATGTTGAACACAGCGACCAAATTTGTATGAATTTTGACTGTTTTCTTTTCTTTTCGGATAAACAGGTCAAATACGGTTTTGTTTGGATAAAGCTCGATATTATCCGCAAAGAAGTCTGCCTCATGATCGAGACCGTAGGTGACAATATTACCTTCAAAGGTCGAAATGATGCGTTTACCGAATGGATCATCCTGATTCACGACTGCCAATCCGGTCTTTTTAAGCATCGTAAACAGTTTCTTCTTGGCTTGAAAGTAGTTTTCCATGTTTCCGTGAAAATCAAGGTGATCATGAGTTAGATTTGTAAAAATGGCCACGTCAAAATCGACGCTTAAAACCCTTCCCTGTTCCAATCCATGCGAAGAAACTTCCAGTGCCACGGCTTTCATACCCGCATCCACCATTTTCTTCAATGTCTGATGCATCGGTATGACATCCGGTGTCGTCAGAAACGGCTGTTCCTTGACATCTCCATATTCGGTAGAAATGGTACCGATATAACCGCATGGCAGCGTTTGATTGATGAAATACTGCAATAACTTCGCACTGGTGCTTTTCCCGTTGGTTCCGGTAACGCTGAACACTTTCAGAATCGCACTTGGATTACCGAAAAAACGCGATGCAATGACATTAAGCGTTTTTAAAACGTCATCCACTAAAATATAGGCAACTTTATCGGAGGCTTTGGGTAACGGGTCGCTGTGCACGATTGCTACGGCTCCATTTAAAATAGCCTGTTCGACAAACTGATGACCATCAAAAACCATGCCTTTCAAACAGAAAAACAGGGAATTCTCGTTTTTGACTCGTGAATCAACGGATAACGAATCAATTCGGATATCCGGAGCACTGTTAAACAGCTGATTTAAATTCATGACTCCACCGCCTTCTTGACAAGGACACCGTAATTTCGCCCTTGTTTGTGATGAGTGATACATACGCGATGACATTGATTGTTCAACGACTCATCGCTTGGTACACTGACCAATACATATTCCCCGGAATGACCCGTTGCCAATCCGTTTTGATAAGATTCAAATAAGACAAGCACTTCTTGGTTGACAAACTGCATTTCATAACGGGCTTTCATCAAAGACGATGCGGCAATCAACCGTTGGGCACGTTCTTTTTTCGTATTTGCATCCAAATGACTGCTCAATTGTGCCGCCACCGTATTTGCACGCATCGAATATGGAAATACATGCATAAAGCTGAAACGGCATTGCTCTACAAAATCCATTGTCGTGAGAAATTCTTCCTCACTTTCCCCCGGAAATCCGACAATGATGTCCGTACTGATGGATATCAAATCAAACCGTTGACGGATCGATTGAATCCGATCGTAAAATTCTTTCGTCGTATACGGGCGATTCATTCGTTTCAGAACCGTATCACAACCTGATTGAAGAGGAATATGCAAATGCCGCACGATTTTATCGCTAGACGCCATCAGATCCAACAGACCGAGAGTGATTTCCGTCACTTCGATTGATGACAAACGGATTCGCTCTAGCCCTGCTACATCCTCTAGCAGGCGTTTTAACAAATAAGTCAAATCCTCATTGCCATCCTTGCCGTAACGACCGATATGAATTCCGGATAAGACGATTTCTTTATGTCCGTTGCTGACAAGACCTTTGGCCATCTCAATCAAATCATCACAGCTCGCCGAGCGCTCGTTGCCTCTGGCATAAGGGATGATGCAATATGAGCAAAACTGATCGCAGCCATCCTGAATTTTCAAAAATGCCCGAGTCTGATTGGAATAGTGTTTCAACGGCAAAGATTCAAATGTCAGATTTCTTTGATCGCTGATGAGCGCATCACCCTGGCCCTGATTGATATATTCGAGCAGCCGGCTTTTGTGTTTTGCTCCGATAAGCAAATCAATGCGTTCTATTTCATGAAGATCCTTTTGGTTGGTCTGAACATAGCAGCCCACGACGCAGATCATGGCATCCCCATTCTGGCGAATGGCCTGATGAATTTTCTGACGGCTTTTCGATGCTGCCGTGTTGGTGACAGAGCATGTGTTTATAATGTATATATCCGCAGCATCCTTAAAATCGACTTGCTGATAACCCGAATTTTTCAGACTTTCGATATAGCTTTCCGATTCAAATGTATTTACTTTACAACCCAAAGTAGCTATCGCAAATGTCTTCATTTCATCACCTTGCTGTATTATACATTAATCTGCTATATTTGTAAAAATCAGCGGCTTTTTCAATTTTGCGTATGATTTGGCAGCTTTCGGTGAAATCAGCGAATGTTCAGTGCACAAACTCATAAACTGTTCGACATCGTGTTCAAGAAGACTGTTTCCCAGCAATGTAAGCAGTTGCGAATTGATTTCGGCCTTTTCGAATAAAGGATACTCTGTGCATTCTTTCAAGTTACAGAAATACAAGGTTTTAACCGATTCGACATACAAAACAAAACGGTTATTTTGGCCATCCACGAAAGCGGCATTGCTAAATCCCGCACGATATGGCTCAATACCGTAAATCAGCGGATCAACGCATTCTTTGACGAATTGTTTGTACAGTTTATAAAATTGAGGCAATTCAAAAACGACCATTTCCTTGTGATACAAAGAATTAAGCAATTCATTGAAAAATGGAATCATGATCCAGACACCCGTTTGAGATTCGAACTTGCATAAGGTTTGTTTCAACGAAAAAAGTTCAAGATTCATTAAGTGATTGCGTTGCTGATAATCGATTGTCGGCCAAATCTCAATCAGTTTATTGCGGACCTCATCGTAAGCCTTCTCCAGCTTCTGCTTATTGCTCAGCGATGTTTTTATGATTTGCATTTTGAAATAATCCGTCGGGTTTTGACAAACGAAAAGCATCCCTTCTTTTTTAAAGGTATCTTTCATCCACTGGATGTCTTTTTTGATTTCTTTTGTTTTCAACAGTTGCTGGCGATGAAACTTCTTCAGCCAGACATCGACAGACAGATTTTTAAACATTTCGTTCTCCTAATGTATCAAGCAAAATACAGCCGGCAACGGCCGCAGTTTCAGCACGCAAAATACGTTTTCCCAGGCTGACTGAAGTAAAACCGTTTTCAGTCAAATAGCTGATTTCTTCATTTGTAAATCCGCCTTCAGGGCCAACCACTAAGGTGACATCCGACAAATCTTCTTTAAAATTTCCCAAAAAAGTCGTTTTTTCTTTTTCATAAGCAACGAAATTTTCTGCAGATTTATGTTCAATAAGCTTTTTGAAAGGAATCGGTTCAATGATGGCAGGTATACGATGCCTGTATGACTGCTCCGCTGCTTCCGTCATTATCTTGTGATAACGCTCAAGCTTACGGATAGCTGACTCCGGTTTGTCCTTTACGACGCAACGTGCACTTATAAACGGTACGATTTTGTCAACACCGCATTCTGTTGCTTTTTCAAGCATCCAATCCCATCGCTCGCCCTTGATCATGGCAACCGCCAATGTTATTTTGACGTTTGATTCTCGATCTTCAATCACCGGCTCAGTTATCGAGGCAATGACTTTGTTGTTGTTGATTTTGATAAAACCCAAAAAAACAGATGCCTGTATGTCCACCAGCCGAATGATTTTTCCTTCTTTCATTCGCAAAACTTTAAGCATGTGAAAAGATTGGTCTGGTGTCATTTCAATTTCCATACCGACTGTCAGTTTTTGATGCACAAAATATTGTTGCATACTAAATCAACGTTCCCTCTTCGCTCAGCTGACGCAGTTTTTTCACTTCAAAAGGCTTCAGTATCCGGTAGTCTCCTTGTCCTAAGCCTTCAACCGTTAAAAAGCCAATCGAAACACGATGAAGTTTACGCACTTGATAGCCCAGTGCTTCCATCATGCGTTTGATCTGGCGATTGCGGCCTTCAACGATCGTTAACTCAAAATCTGTCATCTGCTTGTCAAAATCCTTGTTTGTTACCCAAACCTTCGCAGGTATGGTTACCGAACCGTCGTCGAGCTTTACACCCGATTCCAGCGTCTTAATATCTTTCGTAGCCAAAATGCCTTTGATTTTGACTTCATACTTCTTAGGAATATGATACCGCGGATGAATCAGACTGTTGGCAAAATCGCCGTCATTGGTCAAAATCAGACACCCGGTCGTGTCATAGTCCAGTCGGCCGACTGGAAATATACGATATGGCGTTTCTACCAAAGAAACCACCGTTTGACGGTCTTTCTCATCATTTAAAGAACAGATGACTTTGCGCGGCTTATTGATCACGTAATAAACTTTGTTTTCGCGGATGATCGATTTCCCGTCAATCCGGACCGCAAGCACCTTCTCCTTGAGCCGCTTGCCGTTACAGGCCGGGCAGGGGGAGACCCGCATATAGCTTTCGAGCTCACGTTTCCGCCAGTCAGACTGGGTCTGGGCATAGAGCCGGGCGGTCTGCGGGAGGAGACCTTCCCATTCCCCGGTATGCGACCATTCGGCGTCGCCGTTCCTCATGCTCATCTGGAACTTCATCCGCTTGGAGGAGCCGAACATCAGGGCTTCGTACTGCTCCTTCGTGAGATCCTTGATAGGCGTTAAGACCGAGAAGCCGTAGTTCTTCGCCACCACGGCGAGGTACTGGCCCCGGAACCCGTCCATCGGGTTGCGGTACGGGGCGATGGCGCCGTCCGCGATACACCGCTCCTTGTCCGGGATGATGAGATCGGGGTCGAACTCCATCTTGACCCCGAGCCCGTGGCACTCCTCGCAGGCCCCGAACGGGCTGTTGAACGAGAACATCCGGGGCTGGAGTTCCTCGAATGCCATCCCGCAGACCGGGCAGGCCATGAGGGACGAGTACGTGGACTCTTTTTCGTCCTCGCCCGCAACGAGCACGAGCCCGTCGGACTTCTTTAAGCAGTTCTCCACCGCTTCGGTGAGCCGGCTCCGGTCGGAGGATTCGAGCCGGTCGATGACGATCTCGATGTCCTGCATCCGGTACCGGTCGAGCTTGATCTCCTCATCGGTCCGGATGATCTTCCCGTTCACCCGGACCCGGGTGAACCCTTCCTTGTTGAGATCTTTTAAGAGCTGCTGGTAGGTCCCTTTCTTCTGCCGGACTATTGGTGCGAGGACGGTTACCTGGCCCGGGTACTCGGCAGCGATCTGGTCGGCGATCTTGTCGGGGCTCTGGGCGGCGATGGGGATATTGTGCTCGGGGCAGTAGGGCGTGCCGACCCGGGCGAAGAGGAGCCGGAGGTAATCGTAGATCTCGGTCACGGTGCCGACCG
>PHAF01000096.1:0-7074 GCA_002841605.1 Firmicutes bacterium HGW-Firmicutes-10
CAGAGGTACTGGTCGATGGCGGAAAAGTAGATATCAGTGGTTTTGGCCGTTTTTCCGTTAAATCCAGAAATGAGCGTACTGGATATAATCCGGTGACTAAGGAAGCTATTAATGTTCCTGCTTCAAAGTCTCCGGCTTTCAGACCTGCAAAAGCACTTAAGGATGCAGTCAAATAGGAACTGATCCGCATTTATCTAAAGGAGAGCAAATATGATCTATATGGAATATATCCTTTTGTTTGGAGCCATGATTTTAGTCATGTGGTCACAAAGCAAAGTTAAAGGAAAGTACGAGCAATACTCACGGGTTGCTGCCAACACCCATTATACAGGCGCACAAATTGCATCGATGATTTTAAAGCGCAAAGGCATTTATGATGTTCAAGTAGAAATGGGACAAGGGCTATTAAGTGATCATTATGATCCAAAAGCCAAGATCGTCCGCTTGTCGCCGAATGTATATAACACAAATTCGATTGCTGCTGTATCAATTGCAGCTCATGAAGTCGGTCATGCAATTCAGCACGCCGAAAATTACGGTGGGATCGCCTTGCGTAACACAATATTGCCGGCAGCTATTGTTTCCGGACATCTGGCGTGGGTCGCCATCTTTATCGGTCTATTTACTTTTGATGCTATTTTCTTTGCAGGAATAGCCATGTTGGGTGTGATTGCATTGTTTCAAACCGTGACGCTTCCGGTGGAATTTAATGCTTCCAGCCGTGCACTCGATTTGCTTTCGAACATGGGTATTTTGAACAGTGATGAGCAGTCTTATGCAAAAGACATGCTTTCTGCAGCTGCTTTTACTTATGTTGCGGCATTGATAGCAACTTTAGCGCAAATCATGCGTTTGTTATTGTTGCGAGGCCGACGCCGTTAATATGGAATTCGAACCTTATCGGTTTATTTTGAAACGTCTGAATGATCACGGTCATAGTGCCTTCTTTGTGGGTGGTTGTGTCCGTGATTTTTTCTTGAACAAAAAGATTACCGATGTGGATATCGCTACAAGCGCTCCACATAACGTCGTGGCACAGCTTTTTGTAGATCATGATATAGACTTGAATGCTTCGAGTTTTGGCGTTATAACGCTTAATAAGCCTGTTATATGCCAAATGGCGACTTATCGAACGGAAAGTAATTACCAGAATCACCGGTACCCCCGTGAAATCACTTTTGTTAGTGATGTTTCTTTGGATGCTTATCGAAGGGATTTTACTGTAAATGCGCTTTATCTAGATAAAGAAATGAATTTATTCGATCCTTTTGGTGGTATAGAAGATTTGAAACAACGTATTTTACGATGTATCGGAGATCCAAATAAACGGCTCAATGAGGATGCTTTGCGGATTTTGCGCGCTGTACGATTCAGTGTCACTTTGGATTTTAAGATGGAAGCAGAGTTGTTAAAAGCCTGCATCGACTGTGGTAACACACTGGTATATCTGAAAGAGAGTGTTATCGAACTTGAACGAAACAAACTCTTCAAAAGCATACTTACTAAAAGTCAAATCAAGATGCTCGAACATTACAAAAATATTATTCCAAATTTAAAAAATTATTTCTGACTCCTTCGGGAGTTTTTTTTATTTTCAAGTATTTAATAATGGTGATGCCTAATGTATTTACATAACGGAAACAATCAGCCGACAACGACCTTCAATAGAAACGAATGTCTGTTTGAAGATGTCTTTGTTTCAAACCTTGAAGAGGGAAGTTATCTGATATCAGATATCCCGTATTTTTTCAGTGCATCTAACGGCCATATGTCCATAAGCAGTCAAATGAAATCATTCAAACACATTGATTCAAGTCATAATTTAATCGAGACAGTTTCGATAATTTTTATTACGGAGTGTCCGGATCAAAAAAATTCTGTGATTGAAAAGGGGAGTAGAAGAGAATACTTTGATATCGGGTTATTCTTATTAATGTTTATGATCGTTTTATCTATTCTAGTTATTTACAAAAGGAGAAACAACCATGTTAAAAATCGTTTTTATCGTTAGTTGGATCATTGGGACACTTTTTGCAAGATATATTCCGGTTAAGTCCATGGATATCGCTACTCGTCGCGAGTTACGATATGAAGTCACCAATATTACGTACGATGCAACAAGTCTGAAGATATCCGGATGGGGTTTTATGTATATGAAACAACATTTTATCAATTCAAATACACATGATATCTTTATACAGTTTGAAAACGGACAAGAGTCAAGTCGGTTTAAAGCCTCTTTATTGCCCGTTGATCAGACACAGTTGTTGCGCTATGGCAATGTGCCTAGATGTAAAGATTCAGATTTTAATCAGCATTCATCCATTTGCTACTATGATTATGCCAATGTAGGATTCACGGTATCAATACCATTGACTACCTTTCAACTAAGCAAAAACTATACGGCTTATCTGATCATCTATGCTAAACAAATGAATCTTTATCAAAAAATCCCTTTATATTATCCGATGGATCAACCTATAAAAACAAAAATCGGTGATATTGAATATTCAAGTGTTTCAAATTTGAAAGATACCGAAATAAAGATCATTGCGGCTCATGTTTACGCCAGATCGGGACCATCAACCAGCCATCCCATATATACTACGGGTACAAACTGTTCATCAACCTATCTTAACAGAGCATATTTTCGAGAGGATACGATCTATAAGCAAGTGTTAGAACGGTATTTTGATGGTACAAACACCTATTACAGAATAGCCGCTGATCCCAGTGTGTGTTATCTGAGCAGACGTCGGATCGTTGAAGGAACCACACTTAAACCCGTTTGGATCGTCTCGAGCTACGTTCAGTACGGAGGTACACCACTGATGATTACAACACAGCTGATCAATACAGCTCCCTGGTTTGAAATAATACATCCGGTGATATACAAAAATGATTCGTTTGATTATAAGTCTTACATCAAAGCTTTTGATAAAGAAGAAGGGGACATAAGCAAAAATATCAAGGTATTAAGTAATCCTTACATCAATCAAACAGGCGTTTACTCACTGACATTTGAAGTTGCTGATAAATATGGGTACAAAACGACCGGGATAATGACGGTAACCGTATTGGAACCGTTAAATACGCCACCAACAATCACGGCAAGCAATAAGTCTGTTAATCAATTCACTCAATTTGACCCATACAAAGAAGTTTATGCCTTTGATCTTGAAGATGGCAATATAACCGATCAGATGTCTGCATCCGGCGATGTAGATACAACAAGAATCGGTGAAAACATCGTTTGTTATCATGTGACGGATTCACATGGGGCATCTTCATCAAAATGTATCATTGTGACTGTAATGAGAAACCTAAACAGTGTAACGCGTTTTATAAGCAATAACGCAAAAAATACTGCCAAATTTCCTTGGCAGTATTTTAATAACGTATTAGACAGGGAACTTCTCAATAAAGAACCAATCTTAAGCAAAACCATCCGTTATTAACTTCGCATAATGTATATTATGTAATATAAAATGTATTTTAAATGAATTCTTCGGTTTTCGAACCATTTAGATTTAAATTGATATGTACCCTATTTTAAGTAGCTCAGTACGGATTTACCGTATGGTGGAAACTTTGTTTTGAAGTTATCGGTAATCGTTGCAGCAATATCTGCAAACGTGTCGCTTACCGGCAGTAAACCGCTTCCTTTAAATGATGGTGAGTAATACACTTGAAATACCATTTCACGCGTGTGGTCTGTTCCTTGATGAAGCGGATCATTGCCGTGATCGGCTGTCAGTAATAATAAATCGTCTTCTCTAAGCTTTGACATCAGTTCGCCCAGCTGTACATCAAACTGTTCCAGTTCGTTGCCGTAACCCGAGGGATTTCTGCGATGACCCCAAAGTGCGTCAAAATCGACTAAATTAGTAAAAAGCAGACCTGTGAAATCTTTGTCAAGCAAATCTGTCGTTAATTTCATGCCGTGTTCATTACTTTTGCTCTTATAATATTCCGTTATACCTTCACCGTCGAATATATCGACGATTTTTCCGACGCTGATAACATCAAAACCGTCTTCTTTTAAATTATCAAGAGCAGTTTTACCATAGGGTTTGAGTGCGTAATCATGCCGGTTGGAAGTACGTTTAAACTCCCCTGCCCTAGGCCCGATGAAAGGACGTGCAATGACGCGGCCGACCAGCCATTTTGGTTCCATTGTCAGCTCTCTTGCGATTTCACAGCACCGATACAACTCTTCTAATCCAAACGTTTCTTCATGAGCAGCAATCTGCAATACGGAGTCTGCGGATGTGTACACGATCATATCCCCGGTTTTCATGTGTTCTTCGCCATATTCATCCAAAACTTCCGTACCGGAAGCGGAGCGGTTACAGACGACATTATGACCGGTCCGTTTGATCAGTTCTTCGATGAGTTCAGCCGGAAATCCGGTATCCGTAAAGGTTTGAAAAGGTTTTTCAATATATAAACCCATCATTTCCCAGTGGCCGGTCATAGTATCTTTCCCGGCGGAAGCTTCAGCCATTTTGCCAAAGTATCCTAACGGGGATACGGCTGGTTCAACTCCTTTGATCGGATGCAGATTTCCCATACCAATTGAAGCAATATTTGGCATATACAAGCCCCCTACGGCTTTTGCGATGTTACCGAAGGTGTCAGAACCTAAATCACCGTATTTGTCCGCATCCGGTGCGGCACCGACACCGACAGAATCCATTACGATTGCGATAATTCTTTTAAACGGATAGTTACTCATCTTCATTCTCCTTGTCCAGCAGACGTCCTGGATGAAATTCATCATAATTCTTATGTAGCCGACTTGTTTCGATATGTGTATATATCTGCGTCGTGGAAATGTCACTGTGTCCCAGCAACTCTTGGATTATACGTAAATCTGCCCCACCTTCCAATAAAGCAGAAGCGAAGCTGTGCCTTAAAGTATGTGGTGAAATGTTCGGTTCAAAACCAAGTTCCTGCGACTTATATTTTAACATAGCCCACACGTATTGACGAGACAGTTGCTTGCCGTTTGGACCTATAAAGACTGCTGATTTCCCCTTTTTTACCCAATGTGGGCGAATATTTTGAATATAATTCCGATAGGCTGACAATGCTGATTTGCCGATCGGAACGATTCTTTCTTTATCGCCTTTTCCTATGATCCTTAGAATACCCTCTTCAAGATATACTTGCTGAAACTGCAATCCACATAGTTCGCTGACACGCAAACCGGTCGAAAATAACATTTCACAAATCGTGCGTTGATATTCACCAATAGGCGTTGAGGGAAAACTCTGAAGTAACCGGTTGACATCCAGTCGATTGAGAGTCTTTGGAAGCGGATTTTTCGATCGGGAAACTGATAATTTCACTGTCGGATCACTGATTTTGTATTGACTGTATAAATACCGGTGAAACCCAGTCATACTGCTGACCATCCGATTAACAGAAGTAGGCTTTTTTAAGGTTTTTGAGTACGAAATCCATTCAATCAAGTCTTGGTGCGTGATTTGATTCAGCTCTCGATTTTTTTGATGCATAAAGAGACGATAATCCGTCAAGTCGCGACGGTATGCATCGACCGTATTTTTTGCCTTGCCTTCATTGATTGAACAAAAGTGCAAAAAGTCATTGATAGCTTCAAGAAATTCCATAGGCGTCTCCTAAAACAGTTTCAGTTGTTCACTGATTATATCACGAAAGATAAAATGAGAACATCCGACACCAAGCAACTTGACCGTAATATCCGAAAAGTTAGCATCAAACAGTAGTAAAGCATTTTCAAAAAAATCTTGATGAGAGTTGGCAGCTGCAGGCAGTTTCATCGTTCGCGTGTATGACTGAAACATGTCGTCTTTAACTGTTATGGTCACTTGTTGAGCCAAAACGCCTTCGTCAATGCAACGCTGCTGCAGTTCACGGCACAATTGTTCGATCACGACTGTTATCTCATCATAATCACTCGTCGCATTCGTTAATGTCGTTGACTGAGAAAGTGATTTGACGATAGGATCAATATCCAGTTCACTGTCATCTTCGCCATTAGCCCTACGTATCATAATTTCCGTATTTTTCTTGAAAATCGGTAAAACGAGATTGCTATCGCAAACCGCTAAATCACCGATCGTAAAAATACCGGCATTTTTCAGCAGCTCTGCTGATTTTATACCGATGCCATGCATCCGCTCAATGGGTAACGGCCAGAGTTTGCTTTGTACTTCTTTTTGACGCAAAACGGTCATTCCGTTGGGTTTTTTCATATCGGAAGCCATTTTAGCTAAAAACCGGTTAGGAGCGATACCGATGCTGACTTCCAAACCAATGTTTTTCTTAATGTCCCTGCGTATAACCAAAGCAAGATCCAAAGGACGCCTATATTGTTTGATTACTTCAGTCACATCAAGATAACATTCATCAACGCTTGCAACTTCAATGATTTCCGTGTATTTTTTGCATAACTCAACAAACTGCGATGATATTTTATCATACAAGTCAAAATGAACGCCGGTAACAACCAGTTGAGGGCAAAGTTTCAGTGCTTCCGCCAGTGGCATGGCACTTCTAACTCCATATTCCCGGGCAATATAGTTTGCCGTTGTAACCACGGAACCACGTTTATTTGAACAAACCGCGATAGGTTTGTTTTTAAGTGATGGATCTCGCAAAGTCTCTGCTGAAGCAAAGAAAGCGTTGATATCGATATGAAAGATGATTTTTCCCAAAAAACGTACCTCCTACAAAAAAATCTTCAATAGAAGATTAATTTGTATTTCTATTGCGCAAATAAAGTTCGCGGGCAGCGATGATTGCCTTGTCACTGAGTGTGCCTGATGAAATCAAAGCAAGCTGTTCAATGCGCTTTTGATCATCCAGTCTTTCGATGTTTGTCAGTGTCGTATCCTCACTTGCTTCTTTACTGACGAGGAAGTGATCATTGCCGCAAGCCGCAACCTGAGCAAGATGAGTCACGGTCAGAATTTGCGCATCCTTGCTGAGTGAATGCATTTTTTGACCGATTTTCGTTGCGATGATTCCGGAAACACCGGTATCGATCTCGTCAAAAATGATCGTCGAAATTCCTTGAAGTTTTGT
>PHAF01000096.1:7170-9991 GCA_002841605.1 Firmicutes bacterium HGW-Firmicutes-10
CCCCCGCCACTGGCTACTTTGCTTAACGGACGCAGCGGTTCCCCCGGGTTTGTGGAAATCACAAAGACGACTTTGTCACTGCCCAAAGGAGTCGGCTTGCTTTCATTGATTTCAATTAGGAATCTGGTATTTTCCAGCTGTAAATCTTTTAAATGTCCGAGGATTTCTTGCTCCAAATCCAATGCTTTTTCTTTGCGAAGCCTGCTTAAATCCGAAGCTGCCTGCTGGTATTCGATAAAAGCTCGATCACGTTTTCTGATCAGATCTTCCAGAACATCTTGTCTGTTTTCAATGGTGTACACCCGGTTTTTGAATTCATCTTTCTTTTTAAGAATCAAATCGATGGCATTGCCATATTTGCGTTTCAGTTTGCCATAATCAAACAGTCTTTGCTGAATCATATTCAAATCATCTTCACTGAACTCCAGTTTGGATAAATGATGACTGAGTTCTTCGGTAATGTCTTCAATTTGATAGTACAGGGATTCTAGACCACTGCCCAAATCAGATAACGTGGCATCTTCCTGACATGCTAAAAGGCCTTTATAAGACTCAAACAGTTTTTCTTTGACACCTTCAGACTCATCCAGCAGATTCAAAGAAGCATTGGCCAATTTGCTTATTTTCTCAAAAGCCATCAACTGACGCTGTTTTTGCTCCAATGCATCAAAATCGTCTTGGGATGGATTGAATGACTCGATCTCCTGAATTTGAAAATTAAGAAAGTCCAGATCGGCGACATTAAATTCACTCGAAGATTTCTCATCAACTTCCTTCAACAACGCATTCCAATGCTGATATTTGCTTTTAACAGTATTGAGGACTTCGTTTTCACCGATATATTCATCCAGTAAGGACAGATGATACTTATCGTTGAGCAAATACTGCGAATCGTGCTGACTGTGAATGTCAAGAATTGCTGAGGTCAGTTCCCTGACGATACTCAAAGGGGTGAGCCGGTGATTGATTTTGGAAGATGACTTTCCGTCAACGGTGATTTCCCGGCTGATAATCAACAGATCGGAAACGTCGATGTCGAACTCTTTACAAAGCAGACCGGCTTTTGACTGTGGTGCGATTTCAAAAACACCCTCAATAAAAGCAGAATTAGCATTTTTACGAATGAACTGACTGGAGGCTCTATCACCGCAAAGCAAACCGATGGCATCGATCAGCAATGACTTCCCTGCCCCGGTCTCACCGGTAAAAACGCTCATCCCCAACGACAGATCAAGCGTGATTTCATCAATCAAAACAAAATTTTTAACGGTTATCTGACGAATCAAAGGCCATTCCTCCCTCTAATGCTTTTTTAAATAAAAAATGTATTCCTGATTGCCATCGCGTCCGGTAAGCGCAGTCTTATGGCAGTCAATGATTGAAAGACCCAATGTCTTAAAGTAAGCCCGATACTCATTGAGCATCTTAATAACCTGTTTTTCATCTGTGACGATTCCATGCTTATTTAAATATTTCTCACCGACTTCAAACTGCGGTTTGATCAATATGAACATGATGCCATCCGGTTTAACCAATAAGTTAAGTCCTGCGATCAGCAGTTTGACAGAGATAAATGACACATCCATGACCAGTAAATCAAAAAGAGAGTCAAACTGGTTTGCAGTGAGATTTCGGGCATTGGTATTTTCCATGACATTGACACGAGGATCCTCCCTGAGTTTCGGATGAAGCTGCATCGTGCCGACATCAACAGCTGTTACTGACTTAGCCGATCGCTGAAGCAGACAATCCGTGAATCCGCCGGTCGAAGCACCGATATCGATACATCTCAAACCAGTGATATCAACATCGTGTTTTTGAATTACTTCCTCCAATTTATACCCCGCTCTTGAAACAAATTCAGCATCACGCTTCTGTAATTCAATGATATCCGAGTCTTTTATTTCAAACGAGCTTTTTGTAACGATCTTCCCGTTTACCAAAACCCGCTGCTGTTTCAACGCATCCTGGGCCTTCTGACGGGAAATATCATACATATCAGATAATTTAACGTCTAGACGCATTTTATTCACCTATGGCCTTTAAAACGTGTTCAAACAAGGTATTGATATCAATTCCATATTTTTTCCGTAAAATACCGATCGATCCATGCGGGATGTACTCATCTTTCAACCCGATGGACATCAGGTTGAGCAACAGTTGTTCCCTGGCACAATATTCAAGGATCGCCGAAGCCAGTCCGCCGATTTCCATATCCGGCTGATATACAAATACCGGAACGTTTAAACTTGCTATCTTGCTTATCATCAAACCATCCACAGGCTTTAAAAAACGGGCGTTCACGATGTTGACAGGCAAACCATTTACGATAACTTTCTGATATATACGATCGACATCCGGTCCGTAGCTGATGATCACAGCCTTGTTAGCATCACTTAAATTCAACATTTCCCATGTCCCTATCTCGATACTCTGTAATTGCTCTTTAGGCTGATACGGTGCAAACCCGCGCGGATAGCGGACAGCGAAAGGATGCGACTGATTGAATGCCGTAAAAAGCAGATCCTGTGCTTCATCGGCATCTTTGGCTGTTGCAATCACCAGATTAGGCAATGGTCGCAAAATACCGATATCAAAAACTCCGTGATGCGTATCTCCATCTTCTCCGACCAGTCCTGCCCGATCGATCCCGATGACGACCGGCAAATCCATTCGGCATATATCATGATTGATTTGATCATATCCACGCTGTAAAAACGTTGAGTAAAGAGATAAAAACGGTCGATGCCCTTGTAAAGCCATTGCGGCAGCGAAAGTCACCGCATGTTCTTCGGCAATGCCGGTATCGAAACTGCGGTCT
>PHAF01000097.1:0-6496 GCA_002841605.1 Firmicutes bacterium HGW-Firmicutes-10
GGTGCGCTAAGGATTTGAGCATGTTCATAACTTCCAACCCATTATCATGATCCAAATTTCCGGTAGGTTCATCTGCCAGAATAATTGAACTGGGTTTTAGGAATAATCGGGCAATGGCGACCCGTTGTTGCTCTCCACCGGACAGTGTGTAAATAAGGGTCTTTAAATCTATGTCAAGATGTACTTTAGTTAGTGCTTCTTTCATTAATGCTCTTTTATTGGGATGCTTAACAAAGCGTAAGGCAATCGCAAGGTTATACTCAACGGACTCATGATCGATCAGAGCATAATTTTGAAACAGGTAGGACAGTTGATTTCGATAAAGAAGCAAACGTGTTGTTGAGTTTTTAAACGGCTGTTCGACAACCTCTATATTCACTTCGCCGGAATCCGGCTTTTCCAGTCCGCCGATAATGTTCAACAATGTGGACTTACCACACCCGGAAGGTCCGGTTATCGCGGTTAATGTTCCTTGCTTTATTTCAAAACTGAGTTGATCCAGCACTTTCTTTGTGCCGAAACTCTTCGATACCTGATGAAACGTTATCATACTATATCCCCCTCTTTACAATACCGCTTAAGCGGCTTTCAATGAATCTTGACATTAACAGAAACAATGATATTTCCAACAGGGCTATCAAGGCAGAGGCCAACAGTGTGATGGTCCAGTCTTGATTTACAAAGAAGCGATGAGCCAACAATATGATGACTTGAGTAATGAACATCTGAATTAATAATGGTTCTAACAGTGTTTGCCAAGATCGGATGCCAAAGGTATACTTAATCGCACAAATTCGCTTTCTTGAGTCAAACAACATCAAATAGATTCCCGCAAGTACACTTAAAATCATCAAGAAGTAGATGATGATAAGCAGAATCGACTGTGCAAGCTGTCCAATCATGCTCTCAATCTGTTTATCCATTTCCACTGCTAAGTTTACCATCATCACTCGATTCTTTGAAACAAAGGGATCGACTGTCTCGATGATGACCGAGGAAAGATTCGCATCTTCTAATTCAAAGAATACATTGAATATAGGAAAAGTTGCGTCGTAGGGTATTAGAATGAAATTCTTATCTAAGTCATTCACTTCGGGCGGATCATAGGTGTAGAAATAAGGAGTTATGGTAACGTTAGTATCCGTATAGATGACCGTCAAATCCTTACAGTCACTTAATGTAGCAATCAGATTTCGACAGTTATCAGGTGACTGACTGAGATAATCAACAATCGTTTCTTTTAAGGATTGACTGACAATGATCGTTGATTCATTCACGGATGCGGGATCGATCAAGTTCCCTTGTTCATCCATCAGTTTTTGACTTCGGATATAGTTACGATTAACGTATGCCCGATATGGTCCCAGTTCTTCCGACCCTTCCACCACTGAGTAAGTCATTGCCAACGCATTGGACGATTCATTCAATATCGGATAGATCTGCTCACTGGCACGTAACAACTGATCAAATGAATCACTTTGTGCAGTCAATGTATAAGAATCACTGAACATTTGACTGTAGGTTCGGTTTGTCTGAATCATTGAGCCAAGATAATCAACGAAGAAAATTGTATTGGTGATGGGTTTTAATACCAATAGCAGAATCAAGACTTTGACCATCGTCATAATCCAAATGAAACCATCGTTTCTTCCGTAGTTTTTCAGTACATCCGCAGGTCGGATAAGTGATAGTACGACTCCCGATAGTGACACAATTATAAATATGAAGCTGATCACAATCAAGAACAAGGATAAAAAGTGAGGCAGAACATCAAGTGCAAAGTTTAAACTAAGGTTGTTTGTGATCACAAATACGATAAAATAAATCGGCAGAATCAATAGCAATCCAATGGTAAGCATATCTTTGGTTTGTTCAAAGGCAATGCTCAGAGAAGAAAAACCATGAAGTCGCTTAACAGCGGTATCCTTTCGCTTAGAATAGGAAACATACACCGTAATGATGATTAACAAAAAGGACACGATGACGATCATCCAGTTTTGTAACAGTGTATTTACCATAATCTGAAAAGATATTTGTGAATTATTTTCCGGAATCTCTGGTTGATTATAGGGAAGTAAGTAAGTCTGTGTCAACATTTGAAAGTCATTGCGAAACTTCTCAATCATCTGAGGAAAACCGCCGACCCTAACCACCCCCGAAAAACTCTCACCGTCATACAAATCAATCGGCGCTAAATAGAACTTCCAGCCAATATCCATGATTTCGATATGTAGCGGATTTGAGGTACTGTTGGAGATGGGTTGTTGAATCTGATTGAACTCACTTAAACTAAGTTTGCGACTAAGCGGAAGTATATCCAGGTATTTGGGATCACTTAAAATCAGAAAAACGACTGACGAATCAGAAGCATTCGCTGTAATTAACGAATCCGTGGAACTGTAAAAGACATTGACGTCATACTGTTCTGCCAATTGTTTCAATATCTGGATGCCGCGATTGGTATCATTGAGACCATTAATCAAAAACTCACCGACACTCGCGGATTGCGAACGTAGGACATTGTGGTATGAAGCGGCCTGTTGCCGTAAGAGCATTTGCTTTGCGGGTGTTACTAAAAATGTCAACAGCAGCCCAAATAGCAGTGCCAGTATTAGTTGTCTGGATTTCATTGCTTCCCCCTTGCAATCTAGTCAAGATTATTTCTTATATTCTAGACATTAATCTACTTTGGCAATATTCAGTCAGGATGTTAGAATCCAATTATTATCAATTACTGTAGAAAAATAGAAATCATGTTTCATTCAATAATGATGACAATAAACACTTGCATCTTAATATAAGAAATAAACGTCATTCCGTCTATGACTTTGTTTAGTCATCTATTTCTTTTCTAAAACCATTTTTTCTTCTTAAAAAACACAATCATGCTAATGACGATTATGAAACTGATACTGAGAAAGATAGGTATGGCATTGGGATCTTTCATCCCCGGAAAATGTGTGAAGTTCATACCATAAAAACCAGTCATGAAATTTAACGGGATGAAAAGCGCTGTGAAAACAGTTAAAACGGCCATTATGTGGTTGAGTTTATTGCCTGTGTTGAGCATATTGATTTCATAAATGTTATTGACCATTTCTCGATACAAACCAACGAGATCGTTGACATGATTGACGTGATCGCTGACATCTGAGAGATAGACTTTCACTTCACTTGAAATCCAATCAGTTTCTTCACTTTGAAGTTCGACCATAATATCCTTAAATGGAATAACGGATGCTCGGATCAGCAACAGTTGTTTTCTAAGCTTAAAGAGACGATCCATAGCAACCTTGGTAGCTTCAACTGTCAACTGCTCATGTTCATCCACTTCATCGCCTATTGAAGCGAGTATTTCCAATTGATTATCCACAAGCGCATCCAACAAGACATAGTATAAATAATCTGCACCACGAGTTCTGATCTTCCCAACATTTTCCTTCAAGCGACGTCTTACATCATCAAATACATCCCCTTCGTTTTCTTGGAAGGTGATGACGATATTTTTTAAAAGCAGAATTGACAGATGCTCATGTAACACTTCATCGGAATTTTTATCTGATCGACCAACTTTAGGATCAGCACGATAGATCATCTTAAAAATAGAAAACAAGTAATTATCAGTAAATTCAATTTTGCACCGTTGTGATACTTGTACAATATCTTCAAGAACGAGAAGTGAAAAACCGAATATTTCTCCGATTTTTATGATGGTTTCGACCACGTTAAGTCCGATAATATTGATCCATTTTATATTTGATGAATCCTTCATCACCATGATTTCGGATCCGAAATCCGCATCGCCATACGTTTTGAATTTGATGGATTCTTTGTTATATGAAAAAACTTCTATGATTGTTTTGTCATTGTTGAAATCACCCGTGTAGATCACTGATTCTGGATGATTTAATTTAGTTCGTTTCATTTTGCATCCTCGATTTCTTAATTTCATCGACATGCCTAAGCAATCGCTAATCCTATTATAACCGATATTTTACATCAATTAATACATTGCCATTAATTCACTTTTCTTATGAGGTTTGCCAGAGATGCAAGCAGCCACTTCTGTACTCATATCGCTTAATCTTGAAAGTATTCCATAATCCTCGTGTTGAAACGACACAAAATTGTCATATTCCGCTCATTCCCTTCAAACATCAACACAGACATTTTTCTACACTTCCCGATAAGAATATTTTAAGACAGCTTCATAATCACTGACCTAGTTTTATTAATAAATTGAACAAAGTCTAAGAATGTATTTAAAGTTATTTTTTTACTCCTTAATAAAATCGTCAGGTGACGCTCCTGAAATAGCAACAAATCCGTAAACTAACGATAAAACGAACGAGACAAAAAACACACCTAATTTATTATCGACTAATTTCGAGTTTTTCCTATAGAAGTATTTAAAAGACGAAATTGTTTTAAACAAAACAAAAATAATAAACGAAAAAATCGCTACATTAATAATCAAATCAAAAAGATTTTTCATTAGTTTACCTCCCCCATCCTTAAGTTTTATTATATATAAGATATGAGTATAGTCAATATTCCTTTGCAAGCTATCAAAATTCATCCTTCACACTTTTAAATCGTTGTTACTTTTTGCTTTTAACATTATTTCTTGAGCGTTTTCAATGTCATTTAGTACACTATCACATAACTGATTGTTCACATTATTTACTATGCCTTTTTCCTATGATACTATTGAACCATAATGAAATGGGGGAAATATAATGAGTGAAATACTGATATGCAAGAGTTGTAAGTCTGCTTTTGGTGGAGATCGGCAATCAACGGTTAATTGTCCTGATTGCAAGGGCAGTTTATTACCACTACAAGTCTCAACAGATGACTGGCGCAGTTTTAGTAATGAGCAGAAAGAAAGTATCAAGGAGAAGTTTTTGGATGATCTGAAGAAAAGTGAAGGCAGTTTGAGTCCTTATCATGTCATGGAATCATATATGAAAAATATGGACAAGAACATTCAAACGATTAAAAATATCATGGTCTTCTTTACAGTTTTATGGGGGATACTTGCTCTTATATTCATATTATCCATTGGGTAGTTTATTTAGTTTTTATCTTCCTTTTTGTTTCATATTTCAAGTTAAATGCCAATACTCTTTAGGGTACTGGCATTCTTTATTATTGGATTATCTCTGCGTTCATTCCAAAGTGTTCTTCCCAACGTTTTACAATCACATCCACATAATTTAGATTGAGCTTCATGTAGAGTAACACCCGGTCCAACTGATTCGCCCCCATCAACGTCGAACCACCTCACCTAGACGATTCAAACCACACTTCTTTGCATTGTTACTTTTTCTGATGAGCTATCCATTTGAAATAATGGTTGAATGAAATTCGCTAACAGACAACGTGTACTCAAACAAATCGATTATTGATTTTAATCGGCGATGAAGCATTATGATTCTAATACTTCAATAGATCAATCTATTGATGGGATCATGTTCTTCTTTGACTATAAATTTTTATTAGTAACTGCTGTTCATTGCTCTGCTGACTCTATAGCACTCGCTATTTGAGTAGCTTTATGTTTGATATTATCTATAATCAGAAAATGTTCCTTTATACATTCACCATGGAAAGATGCTTAACTCAATATCGCAATTTATGAGGTTAATGATTGAACTTTGGTGTAATATTAATACATATACAAGAATTTGACTGTCTTTTTTGATACTTACAACGTTATATAAGTAAGAGGGATGCTATGGGACAACACACTCGAGAAGTCGATGAATGTCTTTCAAAACTTAAAGATAATGACCATGATGCAATGGAATTATTGATTTCTAAAACCCACCGCTTACTCTACATGATTTTGAGGGGATTTTTTCACCATGACCAAGATATTGCGGATGCCATGCAAGAAACATATATAAGGGTCTATCAGAATATTAATAAATACAAAGCACATCATTCAGGTATGGCATGGATTTCAAAAATCGCTAAAAATATCGCAGTGGATATATTAAGAAAAAGAAAATATGAGCAAAATCAGGACGATATTTCAAAGTCTGAGATAGCCAGTCTAAATCATGATTCGATGCAGTTTGAGGATTTACTTCATCAAATACACCCTTTTACTAGCTCATTGCAAAGATCGATTATTATAATGCACCTTGTTGAAGGCTATACATTTGTGGAAATTGGAACACTCTTAAATTTATCGACTTCAAATACGAAATATCATTACCAGAAAGCTATGGAAAATATCCGCAAGCATTTAGATAAGGAGGACTTCTATGACTGACTTCGAACGAAGATTCAAAGAACGATTGACCGCAGAAATCAATCGACAATATCAAATATTTGAGTTGAGGGAATTTGAAATAATCGAGCAAAAAAGCCCAAAGCAACCGAATCATCTGTGGTTTCAGCTTGCCATGATTCCCATTATCATCAGTCTTTCACTCTATGGTGCGAATGTTTACCATTATGCAAAATATCAGCATTATCGAAAATT
>PHAF01000097.1:6521-13506 GCA_002841605.1 Firmicutes bacterium HGW-Firmicutes-10
AAAATTCCTAACCGTAATCGATGCATTAAATTATGACGATGCATCATCATACAATCATTCTTTTGAAGAAGTCATAAGTAGCAGTTCTTCTATTGTATTTGTTGAATTTATCAAGTTTGAATCGCTTGAATATAAGATGGAACTCAAATCTCCTTTTTTTAAGCCAGGTATTTATAATATGGTTGAAACCATAGCCCATTTTAAGACCATCGAAATAATCAAAGGAGATACCGAAGAACTCATAAAAGTCTCGGTTAATATCTTTTTTAAAGATTTGAATCCTTGGAATGGTACAGATGTTTCCTTTGATCCACTTCCTAGCCCCGAGTTTGAATCAGAAACTCAGTGGCTCTTGTTTCTTCAAGATAAGGAAGGCGAACGATATCTTTACTTCTCTTTGTGGACCTATCAAATTATAAATAGATCAGTAGTATCACAATATGTATTGGATGACACAGATAAACATCGCAATCCGGATAAGTACACTGGTTTTACATTGAATCAGCTAATCAATCAAATAAAGAGTAACAATCGAAAATGATTCATTACTAATAATCTGATAATCTGTTTACAAATATACGTATATGAAGTACAATCTAAGTATATTTGTAAAATGAGGTGATGATGATGAATAACCTGGAAAAGCTTGAAAAACTCATCCAAAAGCAACACGGTACAGTTTTAAGTTCAGATTTGGATCAATATGAAATTCCCAGAACTTATCTTAAGATGATGGTAGCGGAAGGAAAACTTGAAAGAGTTGATCGTGGAGTTTATGTTTTGACCGATTCTATTGAGGATGAAATGTTTTCCATGCAGACGAAGTATCCGAAATTGATTTTTTCTCATGAAACAGCACTTTATTTACATGACCTAACGGATAGAACCCCTTTTGAGTACTCCGCTTCTGTACCGAGCGGTTATAAAGTGGTTGGATCAGTAGCAGAGCGATTCAAAATCTACTACATCAAAAAGGATCTTCATGAGTTTGGGGTAGAAACTATCCAAAGCACACATGGTAATTCTATCAAAACCTATAACATCGAAAGAACGATCTGCGACCTTATTCGAAGCAGAAATCGCATTGACGGACAAATTTTCAATGAGGCTTTAAAGCGTTTTGTAAAATTGAGTTCAGCGGATTTCTCGCTTCTAATGGATTATGCAAAAAAGCTCAAAATTGATACTGTTCTCAAACATTACTTAGAGGTGTTGTTATGAGCGGAAGCGCCATGAGTTTGAAAGCGAAAATTCGCAACTTAGCAAGAGAGAAAGACATGTCTGCACAGGTAGTGCTTCAAAACTACATGTTTGAACGATTTTTAGAAAGGCTTTCCAAATCAAAGTACCAGGATAAATTCATCCTAAAAGGCGGAATACTGATTGCCGCACTTGTAGGTATCGCTAACCGATCAACGATGGATATGGATGTTACTATAAAGGATTATCCAGTTAATAATGGATCTTTGGCCAAGGCGATCATCGAAATCTGCAATATTGCTATCGATGATGGTGTATCTTTCTCATTTATAAAAATCGAAGCTAATAGTGACGATGACGCTTACAGTGGTTATCGAGTGAGTATTACATCTGAATTTAGTACGATCAAGACTCCCATGCAAATTGATATAACTACGAAAGATGCAATTACTCCTGGGGAAGTCAACTACTCATTCAAAATGACTTTTAAGGAAGGCTGCTTTGGTGTTTGGGCTTATAACATCGAGACCGTTTTGGCGGAAAAAGTGGAGACAATTTTGAGGCGTGGGGAGTTGAATACAAGATCGAGAGATTTTTACGATGTTTATATTCTTACAAAAACGCAGCACTTTGATCACTCGGTGTTTTTTGAAGCACTGAAATCAACGGCTACACACAGAGAAACAACTCATATTCTAAATGACATCACCAATCGCCTTGAAGAGATCAGCGGTAGTAAAACCTTGAAATCGAGGTGGATTAAGTACACAAAGGATAACAGGTATGCGGATGGTATCTCGTACGAAATTATCATTGACTCTATAAAGGTATTGATCCATGATTTCAACTCTTAATCTCTGGTTAACCATAATATGTATTAAAGTATACTTGAAAAGTGACTGTCTTCTCAAAAAACCACAGTATTATATTCTCCTTTCTTATTACAATGTGCCAATATCAAAGTCCATAATTCCACTTAAAAGCACTCACCAAAACCAGTTTTTACTGATTATTTAATATTTACGAAACCGATTTCATAAAACTAGCGCATTTCGAAGGTTAATTACCGAAAACCTGTTGCTCTTTTAAAAATGGCACTATATAATCAAATTAAAGCAGGTATTATCAAAGAAATCGAGAGAGGAACAGCCATCATGAAACCAGCAAACTTATTCTTTGGCAGTGCATCGTTGAACAATGAAAACGAGGAAATTTCATTAGAAACGGTGTCCATCAACAAAGAATCATTCTTCAAGATTAAAAACTATAACCACATGAATCCGTTCTTTATGACCATTGTGAGTGACGTTGACCATTGGATGTTTATATCCAGTACCGGCGGACTGACATGTGGCCGAAAGAATGCGGAGTCCGCTTTATTCCCTTATTACACCGATGACAAAATTCACGACAGCTTTGAAAACACAGGATCCCATACCAACATCATCGTCTCGAGGGACGAAAAAAATTTTTTATGGAAACCGTTTTCGCTTTACAACTCCAATGTCTACAAGATCACTCGGAATCTGTACAAAAACACGATTGGCAATAAAATCATGTTTGAGGAAATCAATCATGATCTCGGTGTGGCTTTTAGCTATACCTGGAAAAACAGTGACGCTTTTGGATTCATCAAAGAATCCAAAGTTATCAACTTAACCGACAAAGAATTACAAGTTAAAGTCTTGGACGGTATCCGCAACATTCTTCCCTATGGTGTCAACACCAACTTACAAACAACTCTCAGCACACTGCTCGATGGTTATAAACGTTGTGAACTGGTTGAATCTGTGGGATTGGGCATATTTGCCCTGAGTTCAATTTTGACGGACAGAGCTGAGCCCAGTGAAGCACTGAAAGTCACGACCGTCTGGTCTAAGGGGCTTGAACATCCGAAATATCTCTTATCCGAACAACAAGTTGAAGCGTTCTCTTTGAACCATGAAATCGAATCCGAATTGGATGTCAAGGGCAGACGCGGATCTTACTACGTAACGGATACTGTTTTACTCAGTGGCCAACAATCCAAGGAATGGGTCATCGTTGCCGAGCTAAATCGCAGTGCAGTCGATGTTGCGAAGCTCATCAAGGATTTAAGTGAAAAAACATCCCTCATAGATGAGATAAACGCTGATGTAGATAAGGGAGATCACAATCTAAAGAAGCTTGTGTTCAATGCGGATGGAATGCAATGCACCGCCAACGAAAAAACGAGCAACCGACATTTCTCAAATACGCTTTATAATATCATGCGCGGTGGCGTATATGCGGATGGCTACAACATCCAGCGGGATGACTTTAAATCCTTCGTACGTGTATGGAACAAAGAGATCTTTGCTCAGCAATCCGATTTTTTAAACAAGTTACCTGCCACCATCAACTATAATGAACTGCTTTCTTTAGTTGAAGCGTTAGACAACAAAGACTTTGAACGTCTTGTACTTGAATACTTACCGCTGACCTTCAGCAGACGGCATGGCGATCCCAGCCGTCCATGGAACCGTTTCAGCATCGAAGTCGTCAAAGAAGATGGCAGTAAGAAACTGAACTTCGAAGGAAACTGGCGTGACATTTTCCAAAACTGGGAAGCACTGTCAATGTCCTATCCGGCATTTACGGAAAGTATCATCGCCAAGTTTGTCAATGCCTCGACTGCCGATGGATACAATCCTTATCGAATCACGAAAAACGGTCTTGACTGGGAAGCGTTGAACCCGGATGAACCATGGTCAAACATCGGATACTGGGGCGACCATCAGATCATTTATCTGCTCAAACTGATGGAACTGTCCAAAGCTTATAACCCAGCGAAACTGCACGATTATTTGTGCAAAGATATCTTTGTTTATGCCAATGTCCCCTATCGCATCAAAGGATTTGATTCTTTGGTTGAAGATCCCAGAAACACCATCGATTATGATTTTTCATTGGAGAAACTTATACATAAAAAAGCCACAGCTGTTGGCGCGGATGGAAAACTGATTTACCAAAACGATCAAATCTATAAAGTCAATCTGATGGAAAAACTGTTGGTAACACTGCTTGCGAAACTGTCCAACTATGTTCCGGAAGGTGGCATATGGATGAATACCCAGCGACCGGAGTGGAACGATGCTAACAATGCCTTGGTCGGTAACGGGTTATCCATGGTTACGTTGTACTACATGCATCGCTTCCAAACCTTCTTGAAACAATTGCTCAATGAAATCGATGTCGATTCCGTCGAAGTTTCTGTTGAAGTTTCAAAAATGTTTATGGCAACTGCTTCCGTTCTCAAGGACAATCAACATGTTCTAGGCAAGAATATCTCGGATGAAGTCCGATTTGAAATTACCAAAGCTTTAGGTAAGATCGGAGAAAACTATCGTAACGCCATTTATAGTGGTTTTAGCGGAGAAAAATCGACGATATCGATCGCTGAGTTTAAAGAGTTTGTTGATGTGACATTGATGCACTTAAAAGACTCCATTAAAAAGAACCGACGCGAAGATGGCCTGTATCACGCTTATAATCTCATTCGCTTTGAGAAAGATGCTTGCAGTATTTCTTATCTTTACGAAATGTTGGAAGGTCAGGTGTCTGTGTTAAGTTCTAAAGCACTGGACGCTCAGGAAAGTTTGGCTGTTTTAAAAGCACTCCGACACAGCTCGATTTACCGGGAAGATCAGGACAGCTATATGCTCTATCCTAATCGTGAACTTCCGAAATTTTTAGAGAAGAACATCGTCCCTGAAGAGCAAGTCATGTCTTCCGTTGTCTTAACAGAAGAACTCAGCAAACATAGCACACGGTTTATCGAAAAAGATGTGAATGGTAAGTATCACTTCAACGGCAGATTCAGAAATGGCTATGACATTGAAGCAGCACTTAAAGCCACAAAAGAATATAAAGATGAAGACATCAGGCAAGTTAAAGAGATCTTCTCAGACTTGTTCAATCACCATGCGTTCACCGGACGTTCCGGCACATTCTATAAGTATGAAGGTTTGGGATCCATTTATTGGCATATGGTATCGAAGCTGGTCTTGGCTACTCAAGAAAACTTTGTGGATGTTTATTCGAAAAAGGGTCTAAATGAAGAAGCCAACGCTCTGCTTGAAGGATTCAGAGCTTCGAAAGCAGGCATCGGAGCAGAAAAATCTCCGGAAGTGTACGGAGCATTCCCTACGGATGCCTACTCCCATACACCTTCCTTCTCCGGTGTTCAACAACCGGGACTGACCGGCCAGGTAAAAGAAGACTTCATCTCCCGCTTTGGTGAGTTAGGAGTTAAGGTCCATGGTGGTCTTGTCCATTTTGATCCGGTAATGCTGGAAAAATCGGAATTTTTGACTAAAGCCCAGGCGTGGACATTGCCTAGAACCAATAAGGGTAATGAAACCGAAACGATTTGGTTAAATGAAGGTTCATTAGGATTTACCTTCTGTACGATACCTGTTGTCTATACGTTATCCGACCATAAAAAAATAGTCGTAACACTCAGCAATAAAACCGAAAGAAGTTTCGAGGATACCTGTGATTTAGAAACAAGTCAAAGCATGTTTAATCGTGACGGTAAAATCGAGAAAATTGAAGTATTTATTGATGGCAGTAAATTGAGATAACAGACGCTTGAATCATGGGTATTGATTGACTTCATCCCAGTGACAACGATACGGATCTTATTAGATAAGGAGCATTCCCCCCGTAGGTGAATGCTCCTTTTATTGACTTGAGTTTCTTTTTCTATGCTCGATAAAGCTGATTCATAAAAACACGGACTTTTAATCCAAGGTAAGCTTTTTTGCTTCAATGATATATGAAGCCACATAGTTTTCATTATCTTTTCCCGGAGCCCAACTCGTCAGGATCTCTCTGCTGTTATCCTTCGGCATCAGTTTTATTTGACTAAACCCGGATTTCGCGAGCATCGCTGCGATTTTTTCAGTGTGCTCTGCACCTGAAACACAACCCGCATACAACGCCAGATCCTCTTTAATATGCTCAGGCAGTTGGGCAGTGGCAAGGATATCTGAAATCGATAATCGTCCACCCTGCTTTAAAACACGATAAGCCTCATCAAAAACCCGTTCTTTATCGACGGAAAGATTGATGACACAATTCGATATGATGACATCCACCGAATCATCAGCTACCGGCAGATGCTCGATTTCACCCAATCGAAACTCCACGTTATGATATCCGGCTTTTTCAGCATTGCTTCTTGATAGCTGAATCATCTCTGCCGTCATATCCACACCGATCACAAAACCTTTCTCACCCACCTGCTTTCGAGCCAGAAAACAGTCAAATCCACCCCCGCTACCCAAATCAAGAACGGTTTCCCCTTCTTTGAGCCCTGCAATAGCAATCGGATTTCCACATCCTAAACCCAAATTCGCACCGGATGGAACTTCGGATAAATCATTTACGGAATAACCCAGTTCTGATGAAAGGTCGTTGATGTTCAAACTGCTGGATTCTAACGGATCGGAGTTACAGCAACTGCTACCGCAACACGACGATCCTTTTAAAGCAATATTGCCATAATTGTCTCTTATGTGCTTCTTAATCTCTTCTTTGTGAACAGTCATATCTAAGTTCTCCTTTGTGTTGTCTACACCATTGAAGACGGACGTTTTTCAAAAAGGTCGCAAAATCCGTTATTTTATTTATATGTTTTCAGCAATCTTTGCAATCCTTGTTTTTTTCATGACGCCTGTAATCCAAGATATTTCCATAAGCATCAAATTCGAACTCACAACAATCAGTCAACACTTTTTTAAGTCTTTCCTTCGCCCGCTGA
>PHAF01000098.1 GCA_002841605.1 Firmicutes bacterium HGW-Firmicutes-10
TATCCTAAGAAAAAAGGCACGATGTGCCTTTTGTTATGCCTTGATTGCTTTGATGAACCAAAGGTTCTTTTGGTATCCAGCCACAAATCCTTCAAAAGCAGCTACCACAACAAAGTCATTGGCTTCATCTGCTTCATTACGGATTTCCGTAGCTAATTCCATCATCAGTTTGAAATCGCCTTCAACGATATCTAGTACTTCCTTAACTGAAAATTCTTGAGAAGCCACTTCTTTAACAGTTGAATGTTTCAGATAGTCCTCTAATTTGACCAGCGGACTCAATCCGCGCATTTTCAGTAATTCAGCTACTTCATCATATTGTTCAAAGAAAGTGTCATAAGCCGATTCAGTGAATTCGTGAATTTGAACGAATTGCTTTCCTACGACATTCCAATGCAAGTTATGAAACTTTGCGTTAAGAACAGCCAGATTCGATAAATAAACATTTAGTTTTTCCATATTTTTATCTCCTTATTGATAATTACTACTGTTAAAGTATAACATATGATTGTGCTTCTGCCAACCCTATTGACTGCATGTAGGTCGATATTCTTTCAGCAGATAACCTTCTGACTCTAAATCTGTCAGCATCTGCTTAACGAATTCATCCTTACCTTCCATGTAGTCCAGAATCTGCTCCGGAAATTGTTCTGCCAGACTTTTTTTCAGTTTACTGTACGCATCCCTTACCTTAGGATGATCGTTCAAATAAGCTTTCAACGAAAGATGGCGCAACAACTCTTGGGAGTCCTTTTGGCAACAATACAAATGATAAGCCATATATTCATCTTCAAATAAGCGCTTAAATACCTCCCTTCCTTGTATACCCTGGTCGCCCCGATGAGCGAAACCTACACTTTCAAGAATCCTTTTCACCGAATCAAAATCAGTCTGATTCTCAATCACAAGGTCAATATCCAAGATGGGCTTTGCGGCACATCCGACAACCGATGTTGAACCCACATGTTCAATGGCTATCACTGTATCTTTCAATAATTCGAAAAGGACATGTTTAACATTTGCAAACTCCACCTGCCATTTCGGATCATAATCAATACAAGTGACCTTTCCTTTAAGTTTACTATCCATTTTGATATTTATACCTATATTTGTTGACCTTCTAAATTCATTATACACCTCGGTGTGCCTAAATTCCGTACAATATTCTTTACATTTCTTTCATTAAGTAAGAAATATTTACATTTTCACTGTACAAATTTTACATTTTGAGGTATATTATAAAAAACGAAGAAAAGGATACGCATCCTTGAGTTATCCGAAGCAGCGAGTTGGGAGCGGTGAAAGGCCAACACGGAACCTCTTTTGATGTAACCCCTTGGAGTTGCTTTTTCGAACTACAGTAGAAAAAGCCGGCACGGACCGTTACCTTCGAAAGGTTTGATAGAACCGGATAAAGTGACCTTAACAGGTAATTTGGGTGGTACCGCGGAGCAACAGCCTTCGTCCCTTGCAGGATGAGGCTGTTTTTTATTGGAGGTAACACCTATGTGTGGATTCATGTTTGCCCAAGGCACAGTCGATCAGACGCTGTTTCAAAAAGGTTTTGACACCATCGCTCATCGCGGACCCGATCAAAGCCGCATTCTAACCGAAAAGTTCGGTACTTTCGGATTTCACCGGCTTTCAATCATGGACATATCGGAAAACGGTATGCAACCGTTTGTCACGCCAGATTATGTTTTGATGTGCAACGGCGAAATTTATAATGAGCAACAACTCAAAAAGACTTTCGTCAATTATCCCTTCATATCACGAAGTGATTGCGAAACCATTTTACCTTTATATAACAAATACGGACGATACATGTGCAAATATCTCGATGCTGAGTTTGCTTTTGTGTTATACGATAAAAACAAACAACTGACCCTTGCGGCCAGGGATCCAATCGGGATTCGACCGATGTTTTACGGCGAAATCAAAGGAAGCAAAGATTTGGCCTTTGCTTCCGAAGCCAAATCACTCATTCCTCTGTGTGATAACATCCAACCTTTCCCGATTGGAACCTTGTATTACGGCGGCGAGTGGATAAAATACAACGACATCGCCCAAACTTCAGAAATACTGAGTGATATGGACGACATTTTGACACGTATCAACATAGGACTGACCGAAGCCGTTAAAAAACGCATGATGTCCGATGTACCCATCGGTTATCTGTTATCCGGCGGACTTGATTCTTCATTGGTATGTGCTTTGGCCGCAAAATATGCGGATGCACCCATAACGACATTCGCAGTTGGTATGAAGAGCGATGCCATCGATCTTAAATATGCCCGAATGGTTGCCAAGAAAATAAACAGCCGTCACTACGAAGCCATCATGACCATTGAAGATGTGATTTCTGCTCTTCCGTATGTCATATATCATTTGGAATCCTACGACATCACCACCGTACGCGCCTCCATTGGAATGTACTTGTTATGCAAATACATCCACCAACATTCAGAAATCAAAGTTTTATTGACGGGCGAAATCAGTGATGAATTATTCGGATATAAATACACCGACTTTGCTCCGGATGCGAGTGCTTTTATGGAAGAAAGCAAGAAACGCATGCGCGAACTTTATATGTACGATGTATTACGAGCAGACCGCTGCATCGCCGCCTGGTCTTTGGAAGCACGCGTTCCCTTTGGCGATTTAGCCTTTGTACGCGATGTGATGGCAATTGACGGCAAATTGAAAATGAACACGACCGGAAAAGGAAAGTACTTGCTCAGAAAAGCGTTTGAAGATGAAAATCTGCTTCCGGATGAAATTTTGTGGAGGGAAAAAGCCGCATTTTCCGATGCGGTCGGTCACTCGATGGTCGATGAACTTAAAAAAGCTGCCGATCGATTATACAGTGATGAGGACGTTAAAAATGCCAGAGAAAAATATCCGCATTGCACCCCCTTTACCAAAGAAGCCCTCTGGTATCGCGATATCTTTGAAAAATTCTACCCTCAACAAGCGCATCTGATTACAACCTACTGGATGCCCAATCCAACGTGGGAAGGCTGTAACGTCAGCGACCCATCTGCCCGGGTTTTGACCAATTATGGCGACAGCGGTAAATGATATGATAAAAATCGTACCGATGCGCCAGGCACACTATCCCTGGGTAAGTGATATCTATCAAAAGGGAATCGATTCGAAGATTGCTACCTTCACTAATACAGTACCGGATTACAAGACATTCGATCTCATTCATATCAAAGATGCCCGTTGGGTCGCGATGATGGATAATGAAGTCATCGGATGGGCCACCTTGTCTCCTACTTCGACCCGACACATTTACCGCGGCGTTGCGGAAGTGAGTATTTATATTCATCCCGATCACCAGAGCCTGGGTATAGGAAAACTTCTGATGCAACACCTCATCACCGAAAGTGAAAAACTGGGGATTTGGACACTGGTCGCCGGAGTAATAAGCAAAAACGTAAAAAGTGTGAAGTTTCATCTGGATTGCGGCTTTCGAATCGTCGGGATACGTGAGCGCATCGGCCAAATGGATACCGGCGAATGGATGGATGTCACATGGATGGAAAAGCGCAGTTTGACTATCGGAATTTAAGTCAAATCAGCGTTTTTTTCTAATTCATTGACAATCAAAATATTCTGTGTTAATCTTTGTAAAACTAAATATAGCTGTGTTAAAAGAGGCCGCGATGCGTCATTAAACCAACAGGTTGAGGGACAATCGCCGAAGCACGTATGTGCTGGGCTTATGTTGAACAAACATAAGACTGTTCCCGTTTGGTTGCCCAATCAAGCCGGAATGCGCTTTTTCCACGGAAGGGCGAAAGGGAAGCTATTATAGCCATGAGCCTTTTGCTCATGGCTTTTGTTTTATAGAAATCGAGGGAGCTGACAACATGCTTGACTTCATCAAAAAACACAACGGACATCTGATGATCGGAAACTTCACCGCCAAACAACTCGCAGAACGCTTTGGTACACCCTTATACGTTATCGACGAAAAACACGTCCGCAATCAAGCGCGATTGTTTAAAGGTTCCTTTACTCATCCAAACCTGACATCCGAAGTCATCTATGCATCTAAGGCATTTTTGACCCTGGCCATGTGCAAACTCATTCAAGAAGAAGGTCTGAGTCTGGACGTTGTTTCTGGCGGTGAACTGTACACGGCGCATGTTGCCGGATTCGATATGGAAAGAGTTTATTTCCACGGAAATAATAAGTCGGTTGAAGAACTAAAAATGGCAATCGAGTTTGGAGTCAAAACGATCGTGCTTGATAATGAAAACGAACTTCAACTACTGCTTTCTTTATTAAACAAACCTCAAAAAGTATTACTAAGGGTAAATCCCGGCATAGAAGCTCACACCCATGAATATATCGCTACCACAAAAAATGATTCTAAATTCGGATTAAGCACGGCGGATCCGGCTACACTGGCTTTAATCACACGACTTGAACAAGAACCGATGGTCGACTTCGCCGGATTGCATGCCCACATCGGCTCTCAGATTTTTGAAGCCGAGTCATTCTTTAAAGAAGCCGAAGCACTTATCAAGTTCATTCACGATCATCAGCTCAGTATCGCTGAACTGAACCTCGGCGGTGGATTTGGAGTATCCTATACCCTTGAAGATCAACCGCTGTCCCTGTCTGAATTTCTGCATTCTTTGCTTGAACATATATATATAAACCTAACTGATCACCAGTTACCGGCAATGAAAATCATGATCGAGCCCGGACGTTCCATCGTAGCCAATGCCGGAACGACTTTGTATACCGTTGGCAGCACTAAGACGACCATCAATCAGAAGAATTATGTGTTCGTCGATGGTTCGATGGCCGATCATATTCGCACGGTGCTCTATGATGCCCAATACACGGCTCTGATCGCGGATCGGGCGGACGATGCATGCAATACCCATTATACCGTTACCGGCAAAGCTTGTGAGTCTGGTGATATCATCATTAAAAATGCCCATCTGCCCGTATGCAACAAGGGTGATATACTCGCGGTATTATCTACCGGAGCCTACCATTATACGATGTCATCCAATTACAATCGTTTACCCCGTCCAGCCGTCATATTTGTCCATGATGATCAGGCGCGCATCGTCGTAAAACGCGAAACCTATGAAGATTTAATCAGAAATGATATCGGAGAGTGAAATGAATCCCATTGTAATGAAATTTGGCGGTTCTTCTGTTGAAAACATCGAGAAAATGCAAGCGATCGCACAAAGGATCCAACAAAAGAAAACCGATGGATTCGATGTCGTTGTTGTTGTCTCAGCTATGGGGAAAACGACCAACCAGCTTCTAGAACTTGCCCGTCAGGCATCCACCAATCCCTCAAAACGCGAGATCGACTTGCTCATCAGTACTGGCGAGCAGGTGTCCATATCTCTTCTCTCCATGATCCTAAATGAAAATGGTCAATCATCCATCGGGCTAACCGGATTTCAAGCCGGAATCAAGACCAGCGGATTGCATACCAAAAACAAAATTGAAGATATCGATATCGAAAAGGTTGAAAAACACCTAAGAGACGGAAAAATCGTCGTCGTTGCCGGTTTTCAGGGGTTGAATCAAGACGGCGATATCACGACCTTAGGACGGGGCGGATCGGATACGACCGCTGTAGCCTTAGGCGCAAAACTGAACTGCCGGGTAGAAATTTATACGGATGTTGAAGGAATTTACGGCGTTGATCCTCGTCTATATCCCAATGCCAAAAAAATTGATATGATCAGTTATGAAGAGATGAAAGAAATGGCTTTTCTGGGAGCGAAAGTCATGGAACCGCGATCGATAGAAATCGGTCACCGATTCGCAGTCGAAATCCTTGTCGCATCTGCACATCAAAACACCCCAGGAACACTTATAAAGGAGTTTGATCCATCCATGGAAACAAAAAGCATCACCGGACTTTCCATCAGCGAACGAGTCATACTCGTATCCATCAATCATTTGCCAAGCCAATCCCGGCACACCGCCGATCTTTTTATCAAGCTTGCCCAAAATGAAATCAATGTCGATATGATATCCCAGACCAACACGCCAGATGGATTTGTCAACCTTGCTTTTACGGCATCCTCCGAAGATACACATCTGATCAATGACGTCCTTACAGAACTTCAAAAAAAATACGATGATGTGATCATCTCAACGGATACAAACATCGTTAAGGTATCGGTGGTCGGCATGGCCATGCGTACGCAATCCGGTGTCGCCGCTACCTTATTCGAACTGTTTGCGGCCAATGACATCGATTATAAACTAATCACTACTTCGGAAATCAGCATTTCTTATACGATAAGCAGTGCCCTAAAGGAAAAAGCGGTTCATTTGATCGCCTCGGCCTTTAACTTATGATTCGATTTGAAAAATATCACGGAACAGGAAATGACTTTATCCTTATCGAACCCCAACTGAACGATTCAAGTTTATTGGCAAAACGTTTATGTGACCGCCATTTCGGTATCGGGGCCGATGGCATTATGATCCCCCATCCCAGCGATATCGCCGATATCAAAATGGAATACCTCAACAGTGATGGCTCCCCTGCTCCTATGTGCGGAAACGGATTGCGATGCTTTGTGCGCTATTGCCTCAATCATGGATTATTAGCCAAAGGACCGCTAACCGTCGAAACAATGGCCGGGATCATTGATGTCGATGCACAGGACGACGCGATTTCACTTAATCTCGGACTTCCTTTGCTTGATCTGGATAGTAAATACGTTATCGATAATCATGAAGTCGTTATTGAAGGATTGACCCTTCACACATTGTTTCTTGGGACTTTGCATGCCGTCATCATCGTCGATGAAACCATTGATATTCAATCATTGGGTGAAAAATTATCTTATCACCCCCGCTTCCCTCAGGCTATCAATGTCAATTTCGTAAACATCCTGGATCG
>PHAF01000099.1 GCA_002841605.1 Firmicutes bacterium HGW-Firmicutes-10
TCTTTCGAAAGTTTTTTCATCTCAGCTTCGATTTTTGGCAAGTCCTCTTCACGGATTGCTTCACCGCTTAAATCGATGTCGTAGTAAAAACCATCGGTAATGACCGGTCCGACCCAAAACTTGGCTTGGGGATACAAATTCTTTACTGCATGGGCCATTAAGTGGGCACATGAGTGGTTCATGACGTTTAAACGTTCATGCTCTTTAATATTGATCATACCTTCACGCTCCTTATTGTAATAAAAAGACCCTCATCCAAAGGACGAGAGTCTCGCGGTACCACCTTAGTTCACATTGCTGTGCTCTTAACTCCTTAACGCGGAAAACGGGTTTTTTTCGAAAAACCTACTCCAAGGCGGTAAACAAACCATTCATCAGGAAGCTTTCACCGGCCGCTTCCCTCTCTTATCAGAAAGATATGTTGTTGTCCTCTTCGTTGTATTTACTCTTTAGTTATACAAATAAGTTACCCTTTTGTCAATAACAATAACCTAAATTACGAAATTCCCTTCATCAAATACAACGACTTCGCTTCCATCAAATCGTGTACCGGTGATTTTCATATCCGCACTGCCAAACATGAAGTCGACATGCTCCATTGACATATTCGCACCGGCTGCCAACAGCTGTTCTTCAGTCATGTCATTGCCGCCTTTGACATTCATCGGATAAGCCCGACCCAAGGCCAAATGACAAGATGCATTTTCATCAAACAATGTATTCAAGAAGAGAACACCACTGTTGGAAATCGGTGAGTTATGCGATATCAGTGCAACTTCGCCCAGATATTTACTGCCTTCATCGACATTCAACAAATTCTTCAGCGCTGCTTCTTCTTTTTCGGCACTAAAATCAACGACTGCGCCATCCTTGAAGGTCAGTCTGAAATTTTCAACCAATCGACCTTGATAGTTTAACGCTTTGGTTGAAACGACGGTACCATTGACACCGGTTTTCTTAGGCATCGTAAAGGCTTCTTCCGTCGGAATGTTGGGATTGAATACGACGCCGTTTTGCCCGGTTTCAGCTCCGCCGGCCCAATGATGATGTTCAACAAGTTCAACCACCAGATCGGTACCCAAAGCATTTTTGAAATGAAGCGACTTGAAGTTAAAGTCATTCAACTTTTTGTTATATCCCGCCAAACGGGCATTGTGCGCTGCCCAATCAGCTACGGCGTCATTTTGCTCATCGACCCGAACTGCCGAAAATATAGCGTCCCAGAGTTTTTCGACCGCTTCCTCATCATTCAACTGAGGAAATACTTTCTTCGCCCAGGCCACGGTCGGAACCGAGACCATTGACCACTGTGCTTTATTACCCATCATGTACTCACGATAGCTCTTCAGTGCTTTTTGTGAGGCAATCGAAACACGCTGGATCTTCATCGGATCGATTTCAGCAAGCAGACCCGGTGTCGGCGCATAAATACTAAGTGCACAGGCACCTTCATCCATAAAACTCTGATACTGATCGATCAGCCATGAGGGGATTTTTTCCAGACGCTCGACATCCGCATACGTATAGGTAATTTTACTGATCGGATCATCATTCCAACGCAGAAACACATAGCCAGCTCCGGCTTTATAAGCCTCTTCTACGCACAAGCGCGCAAACTCATTGCAGTCGGTCGTGGTTTGAATGACAAGGGTTTGTCCCTTTTGGACATTGACACCCGTACAAACCGCCAACTGCGCATATTTTCTTAATTTTTCAATCATTTTTTTCCTACTTTCCAAACGATACCGGCAACATGGCCGCACCGATCAACCCCGGTTCAGACAACAAGGCTGGTTTAAATTCCACGGTACGCATGCCCGTGTGAACGTGTTGCATATAATATTCGATCATTTTGTCAAAATACAAATCCTTCGATTTCATGACACCGCCACCCACGATAAAGGCATAAGGATCACAGACATGGGCAATCGCCGAGAACATCATCGCAAAATCAAATGCCATGGTATCCACGATTTGAAGGGCCCGTTGCTCCCCGGCTTTTGCCAAAGCGAATAATTCTCCGGCAGAAGTGATTTTCTCATCGATAACTTCTCTTGCTTTACGCACAAGCGAAGTACCGGACGCTTCATTTTCCACGGCTCCGATGTTCAAGTGATTGTATTTCTTGCGTGCCCGGTCAATGATGATATTACCGATTTCACCGGCATGTCCATGTTTTCCTGAAACGACTTTGCCATCGACGATCAATGCGCCGCCGATACCGGTCGAATGAGTCACATAGTATACGATCGGCAATCCCTTACCGGCTCCAACCAGTGCTTCCGCCAAACCGGCGACATTGGCATCGTTGTCAACATACGTCGGAAGATGAAACTCATTTTCCAAGGTTTTCGCCAACGGGAAATGCTCAAAGCCCGGCAAATTAGTCGCCATCAGCATTTCGCCTTTGATCGTATCGACCGGTCCGGGAACACCGACACCAATACCTGCACAATCCTGCCAGCCCTCAATCTTCTTAATGCAGCTAATCAGATTTTCCATCACCTTGCTTGGTCCATCCTGGGCATAGGACGGGCTTTTGACTTCAGCCAAAATCTCACCATCTGCCGTAACTTTGGCAACACGTACATTGGTACCGCCTAAATCAATACCGATATATTTTTTCATAGGGTTCTCCTGTTCTTTTCACACTTATCATTTTACAAAAAAAACCGGACAATTAACAGATTATCCGGTAATAAATTTATTTAACTTCAATGATTTTCATCATGTTGGCTGAACCTTCACCGGTCGGATAGCCGGCAGTGATTATAATCTGCTTGCCCGGTTCGATGCCGAAGTTTTTGGCGATGATGCTCGCAAGTTCATCATCATTGGTCATTTCATTTTGAATATCCGAATAAATCGGGATGACACCCCAGTTCGCTTCCAGTTTGCGCTGTACACTCTTTGTAAAGGTGACTGCGAAAATAGGTACGGGCGGACGGAATTTCGAAATTCGTCTTGCGGTCGATCCTCCCTGAGTAAAGGCTACGATCGCTTCAACTTCATCAAGATTCAATGCCGACTCACAAACGGCGATACCGATCGCATCCTGAAGCGTACGCTTTCCGGATTTGATGGCATGATCGAGTTTGTCACGGTATGGCAGGATTTCTTCAATGCTCTTTGCGATGATATCCATCGTTTGAACAGCTTCGATCGGATAATCACCGACAGCCGATTCACCGGAGAGCATGATGCAATCCGTTCCATCCAAAACCGCATTGGCGACATCACTGGCTTCCGCACGGGTCGGACGCGGATTTGACATCATCGATTCCAGCATATGCGTCGCGGTAACGACCGGTTTACCGAATTCGTTAGCCATCGAAATGATTTTTTTCTGATAAATCGGAACCAAAGCGGTTGATACTTCCACACCTAAATCACCACGGGCAACCATGACTCCATCCGCAACTTCCAGAATTCCTTTCAGATTATCTACGCCTTCCTGATTCTCGATTTTGGCGATGATCTGTACTTTCGGTTTTCCTTCTTCGATTAAAATTTTGCGGATTGCAACGACATCTTCAGCTCTGCGTACAAACGATGCGGCAATGAAATCCACATCATTGCGAGCACCGAAACGGATATCCGCTTCATCTTTTACTGAAATAAAAGGCATCGACAGTTTGACATTGGGTACATTGACCCCTTTACGGGTTTTTATGACACCCGGATTTTCAATCCGGCATGTCAGTTCCGTACCATCGTTTTCTAAAATCGTCAGACGCATCTTCCCGTCATCGATCAACAGATAATTACCGGCAACGACATCTTCGAAAAGCTCGGGAACGATGATCTGGAAGCGCTCATGGGTTCCCAAAACCTCTTCCTTCGTGACTTTGACGATATCGCCTTTCTTGAAAGTCACTACACCGTCTTTCATGACACCGCAACGGATTTCCGGACCCTTGGTATCCAACATGATGCCCAGGTTATATCCCGCCATATCACTTACCGAACGGATCTTTTCGATTCTTGCCAAATGCTTTTCATGATCTTCATGCGAGAAATTCAGACGACAAATGTTCATACCGGCCGTTGCCAGTTTCTCAATCATTTCCGGTGTTTCACTTGCCGGACCTAAGGTACAAATGATTTTGGTTTTGCGTAAATTTAGCATGTTTCCTCCTAAACGAGCCGCTCATGCAAAGCAAACAGCGGTCTGCGTGATTTTTTTGGTAATCCCAATGCTTCTTCTATTGGAAACGATACGATTTCATTGTTGACCATCCCGACACAGTGACCACCGACATCATGGAGCAACAACTCAACCGCTTTATCTCCCATCCGGGTAGCCAGAACCCGGTCAAACGCCGTGGGCGATCCCCCGCGCTGGATATGACCCAACACGGTGGCACGCCCGGAAAATCCGGTCGCCTTTGATATTTTTGCTGCCAAAGTTTCGACATCCGTGATTTTCTCACTGATAATCACAATGGCATGACGTTTCTTCTTTACTTGCTCATAATAGCGCAATTGCTCTAATACACTGGGTTCATCATATCCGGCTTCCGGAGTAATGATGATTTCCGCACCGCAGGACAATCCGGAATAAATCGCCAAATCCCCGCAGCGGTTACCCATCACTTCGACCACTGAACAGCGGTGATGCGATGAGGATGTGTCTCGCAGTTTATCGACACAATAAATGACTGTATTGAGTGCCGTATCAAATCCGATCGTATAATCGGTCGAGGCGATGTCATTATCGATGGTTCCCGGCAGGCCGATGCAATTGACGCCCAACTGAGTGAGTGCCATCGCCCCTTTATACGTGCCGTCTCCGCCAATGACAACCAGTGCTTCGATGCCGCGTTTGTTCAGATTGGCCAAACCACGTTTTTGAACCTCGATGTCCTTAAATTCCGGTAAACGGGCACTTCCTAAAATCGTTCCACCTTTGATCATGATATCACTGACGGTGCTGCGCTCCATTAGAAACATATCATCTTCAACAAGACCGCGATAACCGTTATTTATCCCATATACTTCCAAACCGTAATAAAGCGCACTTCGGGTAATCGCCCGTATTGCCGCATTCATTCCCGGTGAATCTCCTCCGGAAGTCAGTACTCCAATTTTCTTCACCATAGGCTCACCCCATTTCTGTTCAATGATAACATTTTATCAAATCGTTGGGTAGAGAAATTTAACCTTTTCGACGGTTATTGCCACGCAATTGCAAGGGCACCGATAATGCTTCGATACGCTCTAAGATGCGGATCGCTTTCATTTCTTCCTTCTCACCTTTTTGATTATACATGTAATGATTCTTCAAACTCTTTAAATCCTCATTGCTTGTAAACCAGGTCGTTCTTTTACGTTCAGCCCGGTCATTTAGGATGGGCAATAGCAACTCATCCCTTACCCAAGAGGTAACGCTTTCCGCACCGATATCATCAAAAACCGCAATATCCGCAGATTTCATCTTATAGATGACATTCTCAAATTCATCCCGGTTATCCAGATAACTTTTTAAGCGCTGCATCAACGTCGGCACATGGACAAAAGCCACCGTCTTGCCGTTTTTCGCCATCATATTGGCCACACATGCCACAAGATAGGTTTTACCGACCCCCGGCAGACCATAGACATAATAACCTTTATCCATTGGTGAGCGGACCCAACGGGCCATTTGATCGACCGTAAGCAGATACTCATTGGATTCGTTATCTAGATCCAAGGAAGCCAGTGACAACTGTGCCCAATGTTCCGGCATATCGGAAATAATGAATTTCTTCAAATGTGACCGCTGTGATTCTTCGTCCAGTAAATAATGGCACTTGCGAACTTCCTGCATAAGGATGCCTTGATCGACGACCATATCAAGAATGAGTCCGCGATCGTTTTGACGGCACATATGCAAACCTTCGCAGCCGTTGCACAAGCGTATATTGACCAGCCAGCGCTGATAGCGTTGCGCAAAAGGCTCGATATCCGCATCCGAAAGATTGTATTTTTGCTTAAACTCAATGATTTCCGGTTGAATTAAAAGATTTTCGAACATTTGCCGACGCTGTTTTTTCAATTCATCATTGAGCTCAAACTCCAAGTATACTTGTTTCATATTAGCTGCCTCCTTTGATCTTCTTGATCAGAGATGCCCTGTCTACAGGTACTTCGGTTTTGTCGGATTTCTTTTCAGGTTCTTCTTCAAACCACAAAGGAAGCACATCTTTGCGCGAAGACTTGCCCTTAAACGCTTCCCGGTTTGTCTGAGCCAAAGCCTCTTCCTTATTGCTAATATTCAATCGAATCCAGGAAGCGGCAATTTTCTCTACATAGCTGCGACTCAGCCGCATCTGGTTATTCTCAAGAACATACTCCAAAAGTACATTGACGACTTCCGGAACGAGTTTCATTTCCAATATGAGATGTTCAATCAGTTTTTTGTCTGCAGATGAGACAGCGATCCCTTTTTGCTTTGACTGCAAAAAAGCGATCGATGGAGCTGTGTATGGATCCGATGGTATCACTACATCGATGCCCTTGAAACTGCGGACTTTCTGCTTCAACTTATCCCCGTCCAGCGATTGGTCTTTTAGTCGGATGCATCTTGATACCAGCATGCGCATATCCTCTTCACTGATCCCGTAGATTGTCGCACATTCTTCGATCAAACGAATGTTATCACTCGTTCGAGCCGGGGCCGGAAATGCCAGCAAAGACAAGTCCCGCAGAAATTTCTGTGTGTCGAATTTGACTTCCAAATGTGTCGAAGCCACGGAAACAGGCTTAACCATTTGAAACTCTGCTTCAAATTCCTCATCCCAACCCATTAAATCGGTAGCCTTAAAACCTGCACTGACTGCTTTAAAATCAGAGAATT
>PHAF01000100.1 GCA_002841605.1 Firmicutes bacterium HGW-Firmicutes-10
ACATCTCTTTCTCAACATAAAAGAGCAACTCACCAAAAAAAAGATGAATGCTGTTGGGCAACAAGAAAGCTACGATATTGTTTTTTTGCAACGCCATGCTACGCGCGATCTCATTAGGAACATAGCCGACTTCCTTAATGATCTTTTCGACTTTTTCACGAGTTTTCTTTTTAACATACCCGGAGTTATTAATAACCCGCGATACCGTGCCGATACCTACTCCAGCTTTTTTTGCAACTTCATTGATGTTTGACATATTTTCACAACCTTGTTCACATTATAACAAATTTGTTTCATCACTTAAACAACTTCATACGGTTTTCTTTCTGAGTTAAAAGGAACATCAATATCATCATCAAAATCATTAGTCCCCCCGTTGTGAAAACGACAGCGGGATAAGCATTGTCAAATCCGGGATTTGCGGAAATGTGTTTGCTCACGATACCACCGTAAGCCCAAATCAACACGAAACCGATGGCGAAACTATTCGTTTTGATGACGGTTGCGGAAACGATCAGCCAGGCGATAGCTAAGATTAACAACATCCATAGCACTTCAGCAATGCCGAAACCATTAAAACCGGCATCGACAAGCAAGGTCGTAATATTAGCCACGGTCGCCACTAAAAGCCAACCCCCATATATTTCATAAGGCAGACGCTGCGAAATGCCGAACTGCCGGTTTTGAGCCGGGCTCAGTTTAAACACGATTTTCAAAATGGAAACGAGTACGATGATAATCAGCACTGCCGTCAACGGGATCATCCGATAATGCCAGCCGAAGATCCATGCCGTATTGGCAAGATTGGAAAGTATGAACCAACGGCTGATAAACTCAAATTCGGGATCCTTTTGAAAGAGCAAACGAACCACCGCAAATGCCAGAGCAAGGTAAATAACACCCCATATCGCAAAGGTATAACCTGCCGGAGCAAACAGATTGGGATAAGAATCTGATACTGCTCCCGTCGTGATACCGTTGATCGGCAAGATATTGGCCAAGGCATTGGCCCCAACCATCGTCACGAAAGTAAGCAATACAAAAAACTTGGTAAGTGCCTGATTTTTCATAAGGAATCCTCCTTTTCAAAAGTGTAACATTATCACTTTGAATGTCAAACTGTTTTGCATAAAAAAGCGTCAGGACGATACCCAACGCTCAATTAATTCTCTGATTTCTTCAATTCCTTCTTTACTGACTGCCGAGAAACTCAGCACCAGCGAAGAAGATTCTTCTTTTAACGCTTTGATTTGCTTTGCCTTCATCTGCGCCCCGACTTTATCGGTCTTGGTCACGATGATGGCATACGGCAATTTCGATTCCTTCGCAAAACCGATCATCAGCTTGTCATCCTCGCATAAACCGCGACGAATGTCCACGACCAATAATACCGCTTTGCATTGTTTTCGCATCGTAAAATACGAATCCATCAAAATACCATAGTTGATCTGCTCCTGCATCGAACGATTGGCAAAACCATAGCCCGGTGCATCCACAAGCATCAACTGTTCAGTTATCTGATAGAAATTGAGCATGCGCGTCTTGCCGGGCGTTTGCCCGACATACGCAAGATTTTTTCGATTGACCAATCCGTTGATCAGACTGCTCTTACCAACATTGCTCTTGCCGGCCATGACGATTTCCGCCATTTGTGTTGCCGGGAAAGAAGCATTGGTCGGAGCACTGACCACTAATCGGGCTAAACCGGTTTCCCAGTTCATACCTTAACCAAGGCTGCATTGAGCACTTGTTCCATATTTTCGACCGGGATGAAGGTGATCGTCTTTTTAACGGATTCAGGGATATCATCCATGTCTTTCATGTTTTGCTTCGGAATGACCACATTGTGAATACCGACGCGATGCGCCGCCAATGATTTTTCTTTTAAACCGCCGATCGGCAACACGTTTCCGCGCAGCGTCACTTCACCGGTCATAGCCAAATCACTGTAAACCTCACGATGAGTCAAGGCAGATACGATTGCCGTCGTCAACGTCACACCGGCACTCGGGCCATCTTTTGGTACCGCACCTTCCGGTACGTGAATGTGAATATCATGGGTTTCAAAGAATTTCGGATCGATTTCCAATGCTTTCGCATGGGACTTCACATATCCGGTCGCGATTTCCGCCGATTCCTTCATGACCTCACCCAATTGTCCGGTCAAAATCAAACGCCCCTTGCCTTCAAAGAAGGTAACTTCCACAGGCAGCACATCGCCGCCAAAAGAAGTATAGGCCAATCCGGTGACGACACCGATCTGGTTCTGCGTTTCCTTTTTACCAAACTCAAAGATTTCCTTGCCCAGCCACTCGTTGATGAGCTGATTGGAGATGGTAATACTCTTCTTGTTATCTTTTAACACCGCCAAAACGCTCTTACGGCAAAGCGATGCGATCATGCGTTCCAACTGACGGACCCCGGCTTCGCGGGTATAGTGACGAATCATGTACAACAATTCTTCATCACCGATTTTAAACTGCTTCGCCTTCAAACCATTGGTATCCAATTGCTTTTTAACCAAGTGATTTTTAGCGATGTTCATTTTTTCATCTTCGGTATACGAGGACAAGTTAATGATTTCCAGACGGTCACGCAATGCCGGCGGGACATTTTCCAAATAGTTTGCCGTTGCGATAAACATGACATTGGACAAATCATACGCTTCTTCCAGGTAGTGATCGGAGAACAGTTTGTTTTGTTCCGGATCCAAAACTTCCAACATGGCTGAGGAAGGATCGCCCTTGTAATCTGCTGACATCTTATCGATTTCATCGATTAAGAACACCGGATTGACGACGCCGGCCTTTTTCATCCCTTGAATGATACGACCCGGCATCGAACCTAAATAAGTACGACGGTGACCGCGGATTTCAGCTTCATCCCTGACTCCGCCCAAAGACGCTTTGATAAACTTGCGTCCAAGCGCTGAGGCAATGGATTTGGCCAACGAAGTCTTACCGACTCCCGGAGGGCCAACCAGACAAAGAATCGGGGCACTCAAAGACTTCGTCATCAGTTTCACTGCCAAATACTCCATGATGCGGTCCTTGACTTTATCCAAACCGTAATGATCGCCATCCAAAACAGCACGTACGGCTTTTAAATCCTCATTATCATCAGTCATCTGCCACCAAGGCGTTTTTAACAGCCAGTCCAAATAAGTGCGGATGACTCCGGACTCCCCGGATGCCTGCGGCAACATTTCATAGCGCGCCAACTCTTCCAAAGCTTTTTGCTTAATGTTCTCCGGATATGGATTCTCCTCGATCATCTTACGCAAATCATCGGTATCATCATCGCGTGGTGCTACATCCCCAAGTTCTTCCTTGATGGCACGCAGTTTTTCACGCAAATAATATTCCCGTTGATTGTCTTCGATGCGTTCTTTCACTTTTTCATTGATGTCCTGCTCGATGGTCGACAATTGCTTTTCGGTTTGTAATTCTTGTATGATCAAAATCAACCGTTCATTGACGTTGACTTTTTCTAACAACATTTGTTTCTTCTCGACCGGCAACGGGAAAAACTGTGCAAACTGATCCGCCAACTGTGGAGCCGAAACTCCTTTGGTCAGTTGATTGATCATCTCGGTCGGGAAATTGGCATTGGTGGTTGCCACTTGTTCCAATTCTTTGGCGATTCTGCGAATCAACGCCATTTCTTCCATCGGATCCCCGGTGATATCATCAATGGGCATTACCGTCGCAAAAAACATGCGATCATCTTCGCTCATCCGTACAAGTTTAGCCCGTTGCAATCCGGTAAAGGTCACACGCATAAAACCTTCTTTGCGCTTGATCGTCTTGACCCGGCACAACGTACCAAACGTATACAAATCATTCTCATGGGGTTCATCGACTAAAATGTCGCGTTGACTGACTAACCAGACATGGCCGTTAAAATAGGTGTTAGCTTCTTCCACCGCGTTGACACTTTTGTCACGCCCGACCTCGATCATAATATCTTGGTTGGGGAATACGACAATGCCTCTTGTACATATTACAGGGACACTGACTTCGATTTTTTCATTTTCCATAACGACCCTCCTTTGTGGTAAAAAAGACGCAAAGCGTCTTAGTTGTTTGCGGATTCTTTGATGAAGTCAAACGCTTTTTTCAAGCGCAAATCGTAAGAAATCTGTTGAGGCTGAATGTATTGTTTCACTTGGCTGACTTCCATGTTGTAAGCAGCTGCGATCGAAGCAAACTCTTGATCAACTTCTTCTTCCGTTGCATTCAAACCTTCGCTTTTCGCGATGGCACTTAATACCAGGCGTACCTTGACTTTGCCCTCGGCATCACGGCCGATTTGCTCTTTCAAGAACTCTTGGGTTTGACCGGTGATTTGTGAATACATGTCGATGTTGAAACCTTGCTGTTCCAAGCGGCGTTTGAAATCTTCAAACATCGCTTCCGTTTCTTCTTCGATCATGACTGCCGGAATTTCAACAGAGGCTGCTTCAACGACTTTGCCCAACAATTCGTTGTCATAAGCATCCGAAGCACTCTTTTCCTTCTCACCGTAAATATCCAAACGCAGTTTTTCAACCAGCTGTTCAAATGTTTCAATACCCGGGGCATTGACATCTTTTGCGAAATCATCATTCAACTCAGGTACCTGACGCACCTTGACTTCATTAACTTTTACTTTAAAAATGACCGGGGCACCTGCTAAATTAGCAGCACCGTAATCCTCTGGGAAGGTAACGGAAATTTCTTTTTCTTCGTTAACTGCCATGCTTACGACTTGCTCTTCAAATCCCGGGATAAAACTATTGGAGCCAATGACTAACGGATGGTTTTCACCTTTACCGCCTTCAAACGCTACGCCATCCTTGAATCCTTCAAAGTCGATGACTGCGGTATCGCCCATAGCGACCACACCATCTTCCTTAACGACCAATTCAGCAAAATCTTCACGCATTTTTTCCAAACGCGCATCGATGTCGGCTTGTTCAACGGCAACATCGCCCTTCGCGATCGTCAACCCTTTATATTCACCCAAGGTAACTTCCGGAGCGACGGTAACATCAAATACCAATGTTACTTCCGCTTCGCTCAAACCTTCAACATCCAGTTGCGGTGTTGCGATCGGATTGAGTTCGTGCTCTTTTAAGCCAAACAAATAAGCCTCATTGGCTACGTTTTCAACAGCTTCCATTAAAATTGATGATTCTTTCAATTGCTTGCGAATCAACGACTTCGGAGCCTGACCCTTACGGAAACCCGGTAGCTCGACATTTTGAGCCAATTTGTTAAAAGCCTTTTCTTGAGCCGAAGTCCAAACATCGCCACTTACCGTTACTTTCAGGACGCCTGTGGACCGCTCACCTAAATTCCAAGTTGTTTTCATTGATATCCTCCAATATTTTGCATGTACATTATAACACAACTGTTAGCACTGTCAACTAAAGAGTGCTAAACTCCGGCAGGCCGGAAATCTCAAAAAGTTGTGGCTCTTCTATTTTAAATTTAATCACGGCTTTTCGCCACTCATTTACATCGTTTAACGCCATATATACAAATTTTAACACGGAACCAGCCAAAATCGCGCCTTCTTCCTCACTGAAACTCATCGGTAAAGCCAGTGTCGCTTCCCCATCGAGCACATCCACACACATTTTCAGTAGAGACGGATTGTCATTTTCCAACCAGTCCCTCAACAGATGATGTGCTGCAACATAGCCGTCACTCTCCCAAGGCAAAGGCAGATACATGGGGATAAATTCCATGCGTTGGCCGTCTCTGTTTAAAACAAAGGTATCTGTCAGTTGTTGTTCAATACAAATTTGAATGAGCAGACTGCTGATCAGCGGATGCAAGGAAGCATCAAACATTTCCTGAATTTCTGTGTTAAGCATACGCAGATTGCTTTTGCGAAGCTGATCGAGCGCCGCAAGCGATCCCAAATCACTTTTCTTAATGCTTGCAACAATTTCATCGAATGAAGGCGTTTTTCTGACTTGCTCTTTTCTTAAAGATTTCGCTAACTCACGCAAACGATCTTCATCGGCCATCGGAATATACGGCATCGAAAGCTCTTCATTAACCAGTTTCAAAACTTCATCTGTTTTTTCTTCTTTCATCAACTCATCGATTTTCAGCCAAAACTGCGAATAATAATCCGCCATACCTTCACCTCCTATACCTTACGGTTGTATATAAGGGCAATCGATTCACGATTGCGCCAGATGATCATATAAAAGGCCAATAATCCGAATATGTTTAATCCCAGCACGATATATTCAAACTTAAAGAACTCGCCCAGACTGCCCGCCAACAATCTTCCCGACAACATCCCCAAAGAAACGATGATCTGAAAGACGCCGTTGACCCGCCCTCTTTTTTCCGATGGCACATAGCTTTGAACCGAGGACATCCGGATATTGAAGGAGTTGATGGATAACAGTCCCATCATAAACTGCAAGGCGATCATAAAGTAATAATTGGTAAACAACAAAATGCCTGAAATGATGTTAAGCGAGAAATAAACGATCGCCGCAACCTTAAAGCGCAGATGTGTCGGTATTTTCACGACATAGTGCATCAATCCGCCAGACAACCGGCCGGCTGTCGCAAATGAGATTAAAAGTGCATACATCGTCACATCGAGCATCGGATGATTTTCAAAAAACGGATAAAGCAACACACCCAAACCTTCTCCGGTAAAGAAAATGAAGAAGAAATAGATGAAAATCGCAATCAATCCTTTCTCGTATAATCCAATTAAGGATTATACATCTCCTTTCTTCTCTAGTTCCAAAAAATAGTTTGTTATAATATTCATGCACTGTGGATTTGTTTCTAT
>PHAF01000101.1 GCA_002841605.1 Firmicutes bacterium HGW-Firmicutes-10
CAGTTGATATTTGAACGTTACATCCTTTAGTTCTAAGACAGCCATAAATATATCCTCCATCCCAATAACGCAATACTTATTATAATAAATCCGATAGAAAGAATACGATCGATATTGCGAGATTGAATGTCTTTTAGAAATGTTTTCTCAACACTTGCCGAGAATCCGCGGACTTCCAAAGTGATAGCCCGTTCCTCCAACTCACTGATCGAAGAAATGATTAACGGACCCAGCGACGGAAAAAATGCCCGTAAACGTAAAATCATATTGCCTTGTGTCTCAATTCCGCGCGCTTGTTGCGCCTGCATGATTACTTTACTGCGCTTGACCATGTCCGGAATCATTTGTAAGGTTGAAAGCACGATATAACTGACTACATGACTCACTTTTCTCTGTTGAAGACTGATCATCAAATCTTCAACTTCCGTTGTTTCAAAAAAGAGTAAAACGACAGCAGCCATTACGACCAAAACAGACGTTTGATTAAGTCCGTCAATCAGACCTTGAATACGAATGATCACAAACTGCCATTGGAATAAAATCTGTGAATCAGATTTGTCGAGCATGATTTTAAACAGAAAAACGAAAATCACAAAAAGCAGTAATGCCGAGATAAACTTCTTAAGAAATCCCATGAAATTACCGGAGAAAATTGCTAAAACCAAAGTCAGCGGAACCATGACGAGATATCCGAATTTCCAGTCAAATACGATAGCGAGTATGATTGCACAAAACAAAAACACCAGCTTCGTCAGCGGATATAATTTGCTTAGCGGTCCTTTTTTTCGATCGAGCATATGATGATTCTCCTTAAGAAGGGAGATCCCGCATAAGCGGGATCGACCCTAGACTCTACTCAACGTAATACTTAGCTAAAGGGAATTTCAATAATGTGCGGGCCGGTATGGCTTTAATGATAAAGAATACAATAAATACCGACACAAATTTGTCTACTGTTTCCGTAATCAATGCAGTTGTAATGACAGATTGCCATAAACTTTGACCGGTCGCGATCAAAAACGAAGTAATAAAGCTTGAACCTGAACCCGTTACACCACCAAACAGGTAAACGGTGACCGGGTTTGCGGTCAACTGTGTGATAAGCCAAATCAGAACGCTGGTAATGAGTGCCCCTTTAACTGTCTTAAACCAGCCTTTTTGAGCACATAAACCTGCGACGATACCAATGGCTACATTGACGATAGCATATGGGATCCACGTTGGTGCCGTGATACCCAAAATCAAATTGGTAACCAGACCGGTGATTGCCCCAAATAACGGTCCGGCTAAAGCACCAACCAAAATCGTACCGATGACATCGATGAATACCGGCAGTTTCAAAATCAATGCGATTTGTCCCCCGACGTAGTTGATTGCGATCCCGATTGGAATAAGCAGAATCGCCATGGTAGAATACTTCGCTGCTTTGCTCATGCTGTTTCCTCCTCTTCTTTGAAATACGTGAGCTTATAAAGTAGGAAATACCGTCTGGTAGTTTTCCTTAACTTCCTTACCAAAACACACTTCCATAAATAACTCTTTGCACTTACGGACATCCATATCCATCGCCACAAAAGCATTTTTTTCCAGCTTCCAACTGTCGACCAGATCTACGATGCATTGCCCCTTTGCCAATCCGTCGTGAACGATCCGAAGATTGCTATGAACCAAACGTAAACATACTGTAGGTTCTATGGCCATCAAAACAGGAAGCAAGTCATGAATGACAATACCGATGTACTTATTGAACTTCCAATAAGCATTGAGATAATCCTGCACCATCGCATAAATCAATTCACCTTTTTCACCTGCTGCCAATCTGATAAATGCAAGGTCGTTGGCATCAAATATGCATTGATGTGTGGCGTCCAATCCGACCATAACGATATCGACATCATTTCCCAGGGAATAAACTTTCTCGACCGATAGGGTATCAAACCAGTAATTAAACTCAGCAACCGGTGTGACGTTGCCACGGAAAACCCCTCCGCCCATCGACCAAATCTTCTTAACTTTACGCATCGTTGCTTCATCCATATCAATAGCCAACGCTAAATTAGTCATCGGACCGACCGAGATGATTTCCACTTCCCCTGGATATTTTCGTACGGTATCCAAAATAAAGTCTATTGCACTCTTGGATGATATATTGCTCGGATCGACCGGTAACCCGACACCACCCAAACCGTCTTCACCATGAACATTTCCGCCATCCCGGCCTTCAGCCGGCAACCCTGCTACTACCCGCGCATAACTGCTGTGCGCACCGCGATATACCCGGATGTCTTTTCGTGTGTACCTGACAAGTTTACTGGCGTTGTTTGTGGTATGCTCGATACCTTTATTACCGGCAACCGTCGTGATACCCAATACATCAAAAGGTTCGTAGTTCAGTAAGGTCATTAATGCAATCGCATCATCAATACCCGGATCTGTATCAAATATTATTTTTCTTTTACTCATATAATCATTCTCTTTTCTATCATCAAATCGATGTCACTTTTATGTTCACTGAACAATCGTGTCAGAAACAGTTTAAAAAATCTTTTTGCATCGACGGATTGAGCAATAGCGCTCGTCAGTCTTACATCGCTTTGACGAAAGTCGACAACCGATTCTCCCATAGCGATCCCTTCCGTTTCGACTTGAACTTGACCAAATTTACAGTTCAAAATACTTCGATCCAAAATATAAGCAATGACCAATGGATCATTGATCACACAACCAAGTGTCCTCTCCTGTGCCCAATGAAAATCCACATAAAAACCGGTGATATTGGTGACGTATTCGGATAAGGGAGTTTTAAACTGTCGGATCATTTCACGCATGTTTGGCGTCAAAAGAATTTTGTACGTCACATCCAGTGGAACCAGTGTAACATTATGCACATTTGCATCAAAGAATATTTTTGCCGCATGGGGATCACACCAGAAATTATACTCAGCTACCGGCGAGCAGTTTCCACAAACATTCACACTGCCCCCCATAATGATGATTTCTTTTGCCAAAGATAGTACTTCAGGATCCTGCTTCAGTATCGTTGCCAGGTTGCTTAGCGGGCCCAATGCAGCAATGGTGATTTGATGCGGATATAGTCTTAACAGACGTGTGATGACTTCAATGGCACTGCCATGGTCTTCCGGTTCTTCTTTGGGGAAATACATTTCGCCAATACCGTCTATGCCATGCGTGTCAGTGGCATCCACATAATTCCGATGTATTGGTCTTGCACATCCCTTTGCAATCATCACATCATCTCTGCCAATCATACGCATGGAGAATTTGGCATTTCGAGCGGCCTGATCAACTTCGATATTGCCGCTGACGACAGTAATAGCCAAAAGTTCGATCTCAGGGCTCAAACCGGCAAGCAAGAGTGCAAGAGAATCATCGATTCCGGGATCAACGTCCATTATCAACTTTATTTTATCCATATTATCATTTACCGGCACACAAAAGGCAAAACGATAATTTCCGCCTTCGAACGTATAAATTCAGTGATTGGATTTCGGGAAATGTGTCTGGTCTTTCGTTTGACAAAAAACCAGTCATTGAGTGGCAAATCCATGGATCTTCCTCCTGATCCACACTCCCCCAAAATGTGAACTATGCTTGTTTTTATTATAAGTCATATGACTCAGGTATTTCAAATGATAAAATTTGAAGTTTAACCTAAACTTAACCTAATGTGCTTGAGTTTCGAGCCTTGTTTTGATACCATAAGTCTCAGGCAGGTGAAAGCATGAATGTAACACTAAAAGATATTGCAAAGTTATGTGGGGTATCTGTTGCAACTGTATCACTGGTATTAAATAATAAACCGAATCGGATTTCCGAATCTACTAAGAAGAAAATACTCGACATAGCGAAAGAACTTCATTATCATCCAAATCCAATGGCATTAAGTTTGGTTACAAGAAAATCAAAAGTATTGGGATTGATCATTCCGGATGTTACCAATTTGTTCTTTACGGACTTTTTAAGGCAGGTCGAAATCGAAGCTGCAAAGTTCGGATACACGATCATTTTGGGAAATACGGATGAACAGGGATCACGCGAGTTTGAGTACGTCCGGACTTTTCTGCAACGCGGTTTAGCCGGTTGTATTCTGATTCATTCCAGCATTGAAATGGATAAATACGATGCTAAAATCGTCGATTTAGTCAAGCAATCGAAATTGCCGTTTATTTTGATTGATCGTCATCAAAAGGCAAACAACATCCGAACCTTATTTATCGACCAAAAGCTTGGAGCATATCTTGCTACGACCCACCTGATAAATCTGGGACACACGCGTATCGGATATATCAGTGGCTCGATGGACCTAGATTTAAGCAGGATGCGACATGACGGTTATAAACAAGCACTAGAAGATCATGGAATCGTTTTCGATGAAAACCTCGTTGAGTTTGGTGATTGGCGAGCAGAAGGCGGTCATCATGCCGGCTTAAGATTGATCGCAAAAGGTGTAAGCAGTATATTCGCTGCCAATGACATGATGGCCTTTGGCGTTTATCAGGCGGCCTATTCGATGGCCCTTCGAATTCCACAGGATTTATCGGTCGTCGGTTTTGATGATGTCAGTTTTGCTTCTGTAGTAACACCGGGATTGACAACAATTCATCAGCCGATGAATCAAGCAGGTATTGATTGCGTCGGTATGCTGATTGACATGATTGAATTAAGAAAAACCGAAGAGGCTTCAAAGCAGTATTCTCCGACGTTGATCGTTCGGGGTAGTACCCTAAAAAAATAGCAAAGTGCGGAATTCCGCACTTTTTACTCCATCCCCCCGAATGTCGCCTAGTTCTTTTTCTTATCGCTACGATCTGAGAAATCTTTTTCAATATCCGCTTTCCAATCATCATCGATTTTTGCTTCGCTTCGAAACTTGCTCACCGTTTTGTTCAGCGTCGAATAATTGAGATGGGTGCCCATCTTATCCGAATGATAATTGGCTGCCCGGCTGGCATCGATACCAAAGCGCTCGGCCGTTGCCAATGCATCAATGTTGGCACCCAAGAAAATAAACTCCCAGCCATACTGCGTTTTTTGGTGCTCGATCATTCGTTTGATTTGATCATACGAATACTCAATACTCGAGTTCTCCATACCATCCGTCGTAATAATAACCAAGACTTTATCCGCACGCATCTCCGGTTTCGTATGTTTTTGCACGTTTCCGATTTTATTGATCGTTTTTCCGATCGCATCAAGCAGCGCCGTCGATCCGCGCACAAAGTAATCTTTATCGGATATATCAGATACTCCACTGATATCTAGACGATCATGCAATAATTCAAACTTATCGTCAAATAATACTGTCGTAACGATGGCAGTTCCTTGTTCTGTCCGCTGTCTACTTAACAGCGAATTATATCCTCCGATGGTGTCACTTTCTAGTCCCGACATAGATCCGCTTCTATCTAAAATGAATACGAGTTCTGTCTTGTTTGTTTTCATATCATATCCTCCTTCTTTCTGACTTAAGGATACAATATCAGACAAAAGAAAAGGTCGCCTGTAAGGCGACATTTAGGCTCCCAAGATCGATTGTTTGAAAGTAAACAATGCTTCGTTGATTTGAATGATATCATACTGCTGCGCAAGGATGTGATATTCAATGATCAAATCAGCTTTTTGGCTTTTTGATAAGGTATATCCTGCTTTAGCCAGTAAGTCCTTGGTCTGATCAAGGTTCAGTTCAAGTGCGATAGCCAAAGCAATGCACGTGTTTTTACTCGGGTGATACTCTTCACTGCGGATTTTCGAGAATAAACGACGATCGATGTTGGCCTTTTTGTAAACTTCGCTGTCCTTCATTTTTCGCTGATCGATCCAACGGAACAGTGATCTTGAAAATGATTCATCCTGTTGCTTTACGATATCATCGAGGCTACGCTTATCCAGATCTCCGGAAATGACCGATCGATTCTCAAGATTTTGAAATTCGAGATCTTCTCTTCGCTGATAACTTGCCGTTGTCCGGCGATAGTGTAATGCTTGTTCTTCGATGTAGTTATCGTCGATGAATTTTTCGATCGAAGCAAATAACTGCTTGCTTAGCATAAAAGCTTTCGCATCATAAACGACAAGATAAACAGTCATATCATTATCGAATAAAAATTTACTGATTGCGGATATGGCTATATTTAAAGCTTCTTGCTTGGGATAGCGATAAGTTCCTGATGAAACCAAAGGAAAAGCAATAGATTCACAGCCATGCTTTTTTGCAAGTTCAAGTGAATGCGTATAACAATCCGCCAACTGCTCGCTTTCACCAGCAATCCCTCCATGCCAAACCGGACCAACGGTATGAATTACGTATTTTGCGGGTAAATCAAATCCCGGAGTTATTACGGCATCTCCTTGCGCACAATGACCAATCGCGTCACAGGCATCTTGCAATTGGCGTCTTCCGGCAATCGTAAAAATCGCACCGCTGACACCTCCACCCATTTTTAGCATCGGATTGGTCGCATTGACGATCGCATCGACCTTCATTTTGGTAATATCATTTCTAACAATAAGTAATGGCATATAACCTCCTCAAATCAATCCGACAATAACTGAATTGACTTTGTATATTTCTCTTTTCTTTC
>PHAF01000102.1 GCA_002841605.1 Firmicutes bacterium HGW-Firmicutes-10
TGATCTGCTCATTATTTTTTTAAACTCTGACGAGTTAAATTTTAAAATTTTTGTCTTGTACTTGATGTTTCCTATTTAGTTTTCAAAGATCAATCGGCTCTTGCACTTTTGTCGGTGCCTTATTATATTAACAAATGAGGCACCATAAGTCAATCAAAATTAACTCCTTTTTATGCTTTTTTTCATAAGACTTTCAACCAATCCGAAAGCATCACGGTTTCTTCTTGAAATCCCTTAAATACTCTTGAAATAACCCCTCAATGACATCTTGGTCAAAAGGAACCGTCTCATTTTCAATCATAGCCAACAATTGATCCAATGATTCACGGACGATTTCCATGATATCCGAAGGATAATTCATTTGCTTGCTATGCAATTCAAATTCATCTTCATCAAGTACATCGATTGCCCGATTCGGATAAACCTTCACATCCAAATCATAATCAATGTTCTTGATTGCTTCCCCGTCATAAACGCTGGGAGAGGCAAGATTGCAATAATAGTAGATCCCTGTCTTGCGGATCATAGAAATGATATTGAACCACTTGTCCGCATAAAAGAAACATATTGCCGGTTCGCGGGTATACCAACTGCGACCATCCGCTTCCGTGACCCATGTTTTATGGGTAACTACGATAACGACATCTTCTTGAGCACGCAAAACAAGACCCTTCGCCCATGTGCGATGCAACGTCCCATCGTGCTTATAACTTTGAATATAAACATTGGTTCCGACATTTGGCAACACAGACATCCCTCCTTTGCGCTTTATCATTATATCTTATATGAAATAACTTGAAAACCTTAAATATTCGTTTCATAATAAAAGAAACCTCTTGCGAGGTTTTAAGTCAACTATGTATGCGTAATCGTGGCAATAGCATCGTTACGACGATCAGCGCAACGATCATGGTCGGAATCATGTACCAGCCATTATAAGCCAGCGATCCCCACCAGGTCACTTCATAAAACAATACCCCGGAGATCGTATGGGACGCCAAACGGACCAGATTGGTTACGATGATCCCCCACAAAACCGTCTGACTTCTGATTTTACTCGACGGGACCAAACAAGCGATACCGTAAATCCCAAAGGCAAGTATGTAGTCAAGGAAGAACTGATACCAATTGAGAAACCACATCGCACCGGTCATCCACTGCAGTAGAACTGACATAAGACCGACAGCCACTCCTTTTTTCCAGCCCAAGTCATAACTGGCTAACAACAGGGCAATCACGCCTAGACCCAAGGTACCGCCTTGCGGCATCTTGAAAATCCCGATCATGTTGGAAAGATAATCCAAAACGATAAACATGGCCAAATAGGCCGACATCTTAACTAGATCTCTTGTACTCATAAAAAAACACCTCCGTTTTGAGAAGAGGCGTAAGGAAAAAACCGGAACTCCCTACGCTAGCTTTATCTAGATCAGGTGATTAAGGGTTTGTTTGCACATCTCAGCTGACGCTCCCCTGTTCACACAATGATTATATCACACCCAATATTGAAACGAAAGAAAGGAACTCTGCCATGTATCAATTTGAAGGAAAACCGGCTGATCGCATCGAAGCTTATCAGCTGCTGCTCGCCCAGGCTCAGGCGTTGCTCGAAGGAGAAACAGATTTTATAGCCAACTGCGCCAACATCAGTTCTTTGCTTAACTTATTTGTAGAGAAGATCAATTGGGTCGGATTTTATCTGAACAAAAACAACGAGCTTGTTTTGGGACCTTTTCAAGGCAACCCTGCTTGCGTCCGAATCCCTTTCGATAGAGGTGTATGCGGAAAAGCCGCAAGCACGAAAACCGTGCAGCGCATCGACAATGTCCACTTGTTTCCGGGGCATATCGCTTGTGACTCTGCTTCCAACAGTGAGCTGGTCATACCGTTGATCAAAGACGGAAACGTCATCGGCGTGCTGGATATCGACTCGCCGGTATTTTCTAGATTTGATTCGACCGACATCACTTGGCTGAGTAAAATCGCCGAGCTGTTGACCCAATCTGTAACAGACTGACCTTCGGGTCTTTTTTTATATAATATATAGAAAGAAAAAAGCGCTGTTGCGCTATAAGTATTTCCTCATTTTGATATGAGGACAAAATTGATCCATGTAAACATCCCCGACCCGTGCATATCCAAGTTTTTCGTAGAATCCGGCCGCACTGCACTGAGCAGAAAGTTCGACGGCATTAGCACCCATTTGACGTGCATGATCTTGCAAAGCTTCCATAACTGCTTTTCCGACATTCTTCTGACGCCATTCCCGGATTACCGCAATACGTCCGATCGTATATACCCCCGGCTGATCCGATTCAAACATGCGGCCGACTGCCACAGGAAAGTCTTGATCCCATCCTTCGATATGCCAAGCGTGATCATCGATGTCATCAAATTCATCCTCAAAACCTTGTTCATCCACAAATACCCTTACCCGAATATCTTTTGCGATGCTTGTGTTCTTTATTCCCTTAACGATGTTAAACGTCAACATCCCTTGCCTCCTTATTCATCCGGTGTATCAGGCGTAAATTTCTTACGATCATATCACTCATCCAATCCGGCTTGATTTTTTCAAACTCATCTTCAAACTGATACCAGTTCCAAGGTATTTGCCAGATGCCATCCTCATTCACTGTTTCCATCAGCCAATTCGATTCTATTTTCAGAGCATCGATGATATCTTCAAAAAACGGAAAGTGGAAATTCGGAAAGAAAACAGAAGGTCTTAACACATAGTCTGTACGGTCTTTCTCTATAAAATCCTGACAACCCCTAAGAATCTGTTGTTTCGCTTTCTCGATGACTTCGTTGCGAATATCGATATTTGCCATGATTGCATATTGAACCGCACGAACCAAAGAATTTAAGTCATGCATATCCAAATCGTCATCACTCATAAAATGAAAGAATATTGTTTCAAGTTTCTTCTTTGCCTTTGTATCATCAGTAACCATTGCCAGAAATCCATACAGTGCCGCACTTGGATTGTAAATCCCCGCTTTTTTCTCAGGATCGTAATTCCACCATATCGCTCTTGGATGAGCATTATTGGATTCGATTGCAAACCTAAACCAGTCACCATCTTTTTGTTGGCAATTGGTTAAATAATCAACCAAATCCCGAACAATACCCAACTCAAGATTCCAACAGCCGATTTCTGAAAGTATTTCCGTTGCTACCCAACTGGCAATCGGCGATGAATCGGGATTACGAAAGTCCGGTTCCAACCCGTGACCAAAACCACCGTCGGAATTCTGAAATTTCTTCAACTCATTTAAAACAGCTGAAACATTCCCGTTTTCAAAATGATAACGGAAACGGGCAATATCTAATGGGCGCCCGTGTTCCAACAACCAATCAACACTTCTCATATCATTTCTCCAAATCCAGCAGTTTCTGCTTTAACTCAAGTCCACCCGCAAATCCAACCAGACTGCCATCCGATCCGATGACCCGATGGCAAGGAACCACGATCATACACGGATTATGATTCATCGCATTTCCGATGGCTCTAGATCCCTTGGGATTATCGATCCGACGAGCCAATTCTCCATAAGATACCGTTTCACCGAAGCCGACTTTCATCAACTCCAAAAACACCTTCTTGCGAAACTCGGTAACTTTTAAATCCAAAACAAAGTCAAAGGTTTTTCGCTTCCCGTCACGATATTCCTTCATTTGATGAATTGCTTTGCTCACTTCACCGGTTCCAGGACATTCCTCAAGTCGTTTAAAACTGAAATCCACCTTCTCAACGGCATCTTCTCTTCCTTCGATGATCAATGAACCATCAAAAAAAGAGCAAATAGCTTTGTTCATACCACCCGCTCCTTTATCCAAGCAACTGCCTCATCAACAGCTGTCTGCATTTCAAAAAATTTAACATGAGCATTCCCTATTTTGAATGCCGTAACCAAATTTTTGTGTTCCAACACTAATCCGATATTTTTAAAATCATCCGCATCATAATCGTAATCCAAATATTTCTGCCAAATACGTCCGCCACTGCCCTCAACTGCGCCACCCTGTAAAATCACGGCACGCCTAGAACTGATTGACTCCGCTAAGTGTAAGGCTGTACAACTGTCATATCCGACACCCAGCAATAAAACATGAGCTTTTAAATCATAGCAAGCTCCCAAGGGAGATTCCTTGCTCAAAGGAAAATCGAGTTCATGATGGCGGCAGATAAATCGTGCATATTTACCCATCGCACAAAAAGCTACGGCAGGATGGTGTGTCATAACACTTCCCTCGCGATGCCGGATGCTTTTTGAGATGGCACCCATCTTACTGACATCACTGTGATTAATATGAAATGAAGGGTGAGATTTACGAATGATATCGAAAAACTCGATGGCTACCGGCGGGTTTTGCCAGTAACTGGGCTCACTGTTATCTCCAGACTGCATGGATACGACGATTGTTCCTTCGTATCCGACAGCTTCAAGTAATGCATCGACAACGGTCTGTGCACCTCCGCAAACATAACCAAAAGCACGCAAGGACGAATGGACCATCAAGGTCATTCCTTCACTGATTCCATTGGCGCGCAATTGATCGATGATTTGTTGGCGGGTGATGACCGCACGAATCTCATTACTCGATAATGTCATTTAACTGCAACCAATCCTTAAGCATTGAATACTTTATTGCACCTGTTTTAGACTCAACCAAAACACCGTTTTTAAATATATAGGTCGTCGGTGTCCAACGGGCTTCGACCAAATACTTCTCGATCAGCGAATTGACATCCGTTTTAACGTCCGAATCAAGTTCAACATAAAATATCTGGACACCATAGTTTTTAACGATTTCACGCACGACCGGTTTATATTCTTTGCATGCTGAACAAGTCGAAATACCGATGACCAATACCATCGATTCTGCCGCATCCAGCCGTCGGATGGCCTCGGATGCTTTAATTGATGTCACATCTTCCGAAGTCGTACAACCCGCGAATACGGTAAGCAATAACAACCCTATGACTACAAGTTTTTTCATTCTTTTTTCTCCCTGTCATGCGCCAGTTTACTGGCTGCAGCTGCAGCTACGGCACCAACGATATCATCCAGAAACGTATTGCACTGTGTCGTGTGCTCATTGAGTTTACCGATGATACCTGGTTTAACTTTATCAATATATCCGAAATTCGTCAATGCGATTGAACCATACAAGTTGCATATGCCATAAGCCAGCACTTCATCAACTCCATACAATGAATAATCATCCATGATCAGTTGATTGAAACGCTCATCCCCAAAGACTCCTTGTTCAGTCAGCATATCGATCCGTATCCCTGTTATGATGGCATGCTGTACTTCACGTTTGTTCAAAACGCTGTCAACATAATACTCAATCCGATCCAATGTCAAATCAGCGATGTAGCGTTTCTGCAAATAATAAACACAATCGATGATGTCCGCTTTTTCGACACCGCGCTGTTTTAATAACGCAACACATTGATCAAACATTCGATTCCTCCTTAAGGGATGAAATTTTTATTCATCCGTACTTTTTTTAATTCTTAAACAATTGCGTAAATGGTTCAAGGGTTTTGACCATAATGATCAAACCTTTTTCAATACGTTATTAACGCTTTTCTATTTTAAGCGGATAATCCCGTATGATACCCTCAAGGTAGTCGTTATTGATTTTATCATCGACCGTTGCTTCGCACATACATGTCGCAATAGCCGCAGCTACGGCATATTTCAATGCTATCATCGATCCCCGATTGAGGTATGCAATATATGTCGCCAGAAATGCATCACCGGCACCGGTAGCACTGATGACCGGAATATCTTTGTGAACGTATCGGAATATTCCTTCATCACAAGCGATTGCACCACCTCTGACTCCAAGAGTAATGATAACATCACGAATGCCAAGTTTTCTAAAATAGTCGAGTGCTTTCATTAAACTTTCATCATCTGTCACCGGAAATCCGCAGCAAACTTCAGCTTCAAGCCGGTTTGGTTTAAACACTGTCAATCTTTTTAAGAAGGGAATGATCTTTTTTGTCTTAGTCGTTGATATCGGATCACAAGCCAAGATGCAAGAAACATTTGAAGTTATATACTCGATCATATCAGGATCCAAATTGGTATCCACGACCAAGATATCATGATCTTCTATTTTATCAAGAAACGGCTGAACGGCTTCTTTTGTCAGATTCTTGAGAATATCCATATCTGCAATGGCAACAGACATATCCCCGTCTTTATTCGCTATGGCCAGATAAGTCGATGAAGATCCTTCCAGAAACTGACTGTGAGAAATATCCATCCCGCGATTCAAACAATCCTGTGCACACTGACGACCCAGCATATCATCCCCGAATATCGTCATCAACCGGACGGGACGCTCGATATTGGTCAGAGTTTGAGCGATGTTACGTGCCACTCCGCCAAAACTGATGGATACTTTGCCTGGGTTTGAATCACTTGGACGCAGGCTCTCAAATGACTTACCAAGGATATCGATATTAGCACCACCGATTAGATGGAAAGTTCTTTTTGCTTTTTTCATATTCTTATTATATATCAATCTG
>PHAF01000103.1 GCA_002841605.1 Firmicutes bacterium HGW-Firmicutes-10
GTCCAGCAAGATAGCCAATCCCTATCGGATGAAAGATCCGGAAGAGGTACACTTGATAGACATACTCTATGATTGGATGGAGATGTTGAAAATCAATCCACAATGGATGGTTGAGGAAGTTGACTCATTCCAAAACTTCATGAAATGTCATATATTTGGGTATGCAATAGCGCAGCATTTGGATGTTTAATGTAAAAGTAACGATGAATTTTGCTGTAGTAAGAATTTGCTTTAAAATAATCGCCAGAAAATGTGGTCACGATGTGGTCACGCAAAATAAAAGTCCACTGTTTAGTGGACTTTATGCACGTTGGCAGGGGTAGTAGGACTGATTGAGAAACTTTCCCATTTCTCTATTTCCCACTGTTTAGCGGACTTTTTCGTTAGTTCTCTTCCCAGTTTTTCCCGTTTCTTTAGGAAAATGTGGTCACGATGTGGTCACGACTATAAAAAGATGCAATTTACTTAATTTTCCTACTAACGTTTACTTAATGGAAAAAGTGCAAACTTTCTTCTTCTGAACTCTTCAATTGTTACTGAATTATTGTCTCTTAATAGCTTAAGATGATCCCATTCATCTTTTAAAGCTAGTCTGTGTTGTTCATTAATGAATTCTTTTTCTTCATCATTACCAGAACTAGCATCTTCGTCATCCTCATCAATAATCGAATAATTAAGAGCACTTAGTTCCGATATTCTTTTAAGTCTCTCTTCACTGCTAAGAGTTTCCCAATCTTTTTTGGTTATTCCTGTTTCTATTGCTTCTTCCATCTCTTCTGCTGTTAATCCCCACAGTTTTGCTAACTCAGAAATTCGTTCAACTCTTTCTTGTTCAGCAACATAATCCCAGTCCTCTTTAGTTCCGCCTGAAGACATCGCGTCGATAAGTTCGTCTCCAGTAAGCCCCCATAGAAAGTCCCACTCGCTCAATATATTTCCCTCCACGATCTTTCTTAAGTTAATGATTACACTGTGGTACAAGGTTGTCAAGATACAAAATTTGGACACTAGATTTGAAAATGCACACTATACATTTGAAAGAACATTTCAAGTATAAAGACAAATCAGATTAATTCAGAATAAATCAAGAATTTGCCAAAATGGGTTTATAATACTAGAAACGAAATGGAGCAAATCTAATGAATGAATTAATCAATGAAGCTAGGAATAAGTGGTCAAGTTTTAGTGATGTCTTCGATGTCTCAAGGTGGCTCAAAGTTGTCGATAGACATGCATATGGGATGATACTTATCATAAAATCAAGAAAAGAACAATTGGGCTCAATCCTGAATTACTATCAAGATAATTATATTAATGACAGACTGATCCAGCTTGGAGATTATGTTGCAATTTTGGGGTATCAAGATCATGTTGCGCCATATTTTCGTGATTTGTATAGTATAGAGAAAAGTTATGGAACAAAATTTGCAGATGATGACTGTTTATTTATTTTTCTAGATGGAAATACTACAATATGTAGTGCAGAGGATGTCCTCCGTTATGGCAGGTGGATCCTTATGGATAAACAAGAGGAGTACACTTGTGAGCATATTGATTCTGATGACGCTTGTGAACTCGAGTATCTGTTATCAAGTTTGATCGATAGTAATTATTATGGATTTGAGAACTTTAAGTTTGTTGTAGACTTAATTGAAAGTGCAAAAAAGTATGAGTATCTATCTTTGTTAATTGGTGCCGGCTTGAAGGGTTGCCCAACAGCAATAGTGTACATAGTGAGTTACTTAAGATATTTGAAATATCAGCAAAACTACTATGATTCAAACTTAATAAAAATGCTGATCAGATTTTGCGTCATTGATCGGTTCATGGATATGGAGACACTAAAATTGAAGATAGAGAAAGCATTTCCAGGAGAACGAATATTTGAGGTATTCGAAGCGGTTTATTACTACGAAAGGTTTCCTAAACGCGACTTTTGGAAATAATTATGAGTGTTAAATGTTTCAAGTTGAACGCAAATGTCTTAAAACATGAGCCATTGAGAATAAAATCATGATAATATTAATTCAACAAGAAAAAGTGAGGGGAAAACATGACAAAAATTGATCTGACAAAAATTGCATGCGATATTAATGAAGAAATATCGAAAGATGTGAAGTCGGTAAGTAGCAAAGATTTTTACAAAAAATCTAAAGTATTTACAGAACATTTCTTTGAAAAAGCAGTATCGATTTTGGAGAGCAATGGTATGGAATCGTATGGTTTTAAAGAATATAGAAAGAATAAGCATTACTTCCAACGTGAAAAACTATCAATAGATTTAGTTGTATGGGAGTCAAAATATAATAAATTTGACAGAAGTAAAGCAGCTTCAGAAGAGGAGAATGTTGAGTATGCCGGATATATTTGGAAATATCTAGTTCTGATCGAACACGAAAATGATGGTGAAGATTGGCTACATGAACTTCAAAAATTATGTATGACAAGTGCACCTTATAAGCTAATAATTACGTACGGTCGAAGAAAAGAAAAGAAAGAAAAGATACCGGCTACGAAAACAGGCAAAGGAGTGCAGCTTCTTGAATACGCTAATAAAATCGTCGAGTTTTCTGGGAATAATACATTTCAAGAATTTGTAATTATGTTTGGTGAAGAGTCGAGTAACTTAGATAAACTACAAGATAATGAGGGAATATACGATATTTATCGTTATTCTAAAGAAAAATCGATATTTGAAAAATTTGAATATTAAGTCGAAACAGCTAAGGGGAAAGATTAATGCCAAGTTTAAATTGGAATGCACTAAATAGTTTGCAATTAGGGAAGTATGCAGAGTATTATGCAAAAATGGAATTATCATCATACGGTTTAGATGTTTACACGTCCGAAGTTGACGATCACGGAATTGACTTTGTCGTGAAATTTAATAATAGATTCATAGAATTTCAGGTTAAATCGATTTTAAGAACAGATTATATATTTATGACCAAGCGTCACTGGGATATAACTAATGAGAGCTTATATTTATTTCTTATGATTTTTGAACAAGGTAAAGAACCTCAACCTTTTATCATTCCTGCAACAGCTTGGCGAGTGCCTACTGATTTACTAAAGATAAGAGATTATGATGGATTAAAAAGTGAACCAGAATACGGTATGAACTTGTCAAGAAAGAATCGACCCCTTCTAGAGGAGTTCATGATTGATCATTTCATCAAAAAACTAGAGTCAATCTGAACTCTAGTTTTCTTCAAGCAATTCGAGTATTTGGCTTTCGTTTTCTTTTAGTAAGTGTGTATAGACCTTCAATGTCATGTTGATATCCGAGTGGCCTAACCGCTTGGATACCGCAACGATGTTGGCACCTTTGTTGATTAAAAATGTCGCATGACTATGTCGCATATCATGTAACCGGATCTTAGGAATCGGCTTATCTCCGATGTCCTTTAAGTGCTGGTTACATTTTTTTATACCGTTGGAGAAGTAACGCTGAATCGAAGTTGAGGAGAGATCCTCATGATCCCCAAAGAGCAGGGGTCCGTCGCGTTCTAAAAGCGGTGCGATCATGTCAAGGACATGTTGATTGAGCTGGATCTTCCGTCGGCTCGAATTGGTTTTCAGTGACTTGTATTCCTTCTTGTACTGATGCATGGATTTGTTGATGCTGACGCATCCATCGATGATGTCTTTCTTTTCCACCGCCCGGGCTTCACTGCGTCGAACTCCGCTGTAATAGAGGAAGGTAAAGTAGGCTTTGTAGACTGGATGTTCCACATGCTCAATAAACCGTTTGAACTGATCCGGGGTCCAGACTTCCCGCTCCTTGAACTCTGTCGACTTCGGAGGAATGATTTTGAGCAGGCGCGCATGATCCTTCAACTCGTAATAATCATAGCCAAAGCGAGAAACACTCTTCAAAAGAAAAATGGCTTTGTTCCGATACCGGACAGCAGCCTTTTGACCTTCGATAAAATTGCGGCATTCAAGATAATCACTGGGTTTTATTTTGGACATGGGGATGTCCATGACCGATCCAAAGAAACGTTTTGCTACTTGGATGTACTTGTTGACGTTGTAGTCTTCCGCTTCATGTCGTTTGTTTTCGATGTATTTATCGAAGAGCTCTCGGAAGAGTATTTCCCTGGGTGGCTCTGGAAGGATTACCGGGATTTCGGGTATCGGCTCTTCTTGTTTTTCATACTGATCGCAGCGATAGCTGGACTCGTAATTGAGGGCATCCCGCTTCAGTTTAAACCCTCGCTTGGTATGAGAAATCAGTTTTCCATCCTCATTGAGATAGTTGACTTTGCAGTACCACGTACCGCGCTTTTCATCTTTATAAATCGCCATTGATATACCTCACTATCTTTGATTAACAAATATAATTGTCAAGAATTGTATTAATTTTACAAGTAGGTTAACTATGAGAATTTGTTTCCTTATTGAGTTCAAAAACCCTTGTCTTTCTAGACTTCTTGTTTACGTCTATAGAAGTATGAAGACCATTCCCTTTGTCCCTGACAATATAGTCGAGAGTATATACGAGAAAGTATTTCTTTAGCGAGTAAATATCAGTATATGAGATAGATACATCGATGACAGCTTTTTTTGCATATAAATCTCGTTTTTTGTCATCAATTGCTGGGATTTGTGGTTTTATACGATGGTATTCTTTTTTGGGAAGAATATTAGGTATTTTTTCGAAGTCATCTGACTTAATTTGATGCAAATCAGAGGATATTACCCCATTAACTTCAAACTCGTATCGTACTTTAAAATCTTCAATTCTTATGTCCTTTGAAAAGTTCTCCGAAATATTAACAATATCTATTGCAAAGATATTGTTAATTTGTTCCGAAGATCTGCTCGAATCAGAAAGTCTTATGATACAGACTGGCATTAAGTTTAAAATCTTTTCGTCTTTACGTTGTTTATCAGTATACTGAAACGTTAAGATAAGTGCAATTAAGGTAAGGGATCCACCTAGCAATGAACCCAAAAATTGTATCCAAGAATCTATTGAACCGACCGCAAATTGCTGTAATAATGGATAACTAAGATAAAGGTGTTGAGCAATATATGTAAAAATGAAGGCTAAAAGTGTAAACACTAATACAAACAAAAATATTGAATAGTAAATGCGATCGATTCTTTTCTCTTCTTCCGTTTTTATTTTCTCTTTATCCATTTTTACCATCCTCTCGGTGCGCAGCTCCAAACGAGCTTGCCTAATATACGTACTTGTACGTTGTCATCGTCCTTGAAAACTAAGGGCTGATGTTCCGGATTGTAACTCTGCGGTTCTAATAGAATCCCGTCTTTGATTCGGTACACTTTCTTTAAAGTCGCATCAGATCCATTGACCAAGACCGCTCCGATCGTACCATCATCCAAACTGGCCGTTTTTTGTAACACCGCAATATAGCCGTTGGGAATGATCTTGTTCATGCTATCCCCAACCACCATCAAGCCAAACAGATTGGGCCGGGTGGCTAACCAGCTGGGGACTTCGATGTGATCCAAAATATCTTCGATAGCCTCAAAGGGCTGTCCGGCTGAAATCTTTCCATAGACCGGAATTTTGGTCACCATTGAACTGACTCGGCTATTTGGGATCACCGTAATGGTATCCGTGCGTCCCAGCAAGTAGTCGATATCCACATTAAAGGTATCCGCCAAGACTTCGAGCATCTCGAAATCCGGTTCCCTTTTTTCCATTTCATACATACTGATCGTGCTTTCGCCCACATGAGTGGCCAAAGCCAGTTCCCGTTGTGTCAGTTTTGCTACTTTTCTTAATTCTCGTAATCGTTCACCAAAAGTTGCCATACAATCACCTCAACAACAGTGTAACACAAATCGTGGTTGTTTCAAGAAATTTCATCACCAACTGTGTTGACAAAGGCAGTAGACCTCTTTTAGAATAAGAGTGTAGCACGTGACGATATGAACTTCCTCGCTCGAGAGAGGGACGACGTAGACAACGTTGATCATCATGGATCAAACCCAACTCCCATGCATGAAGAAGATTTGCGAAAGGAGCACCCCATCGTGGATAGAGTAAATATCGCCAAACGGTTGATCGAATGTCGAGGCAACCGGACCAAAGAAGAAATTGCCCAACAACTGAATATATCCGTCCGTGCCTTAGAATCCTATGAAGGTGCACAGCGAACCCCCAGAGATGCGGTGAAGCTGGCATTGGCTCAATGTTACGGACAAAGCGTAGAATCCCTTTTTTTTCAAGAATAACTTCACGAAATGTGAAGTATTGTCATTATGAAGATCTTATTTCAACCGTATGCCTCGAAAAGTGACATACGCGAGTTGATGGGAGGGGTCCGATGGGAAAGTGCGTGTAAGGTGTTTAACCAATGCAAAAGCCTGGAAAATGATCCCTTTGATTTACGACCATCGAAGGTCCCATCCCATCTGGTATTTAAAGTATTAGGCATCGATTATAGCTTCACCCTGCAACAATACCGCAGCAGCCACCC
>PHAF01000104.1 GCA_002841605.1 Firmicutes bacterium HGW-Firmicutes-10
GCCGTTGATAGCCAATATTGCCTCATGTCTTTTAGCAATCGATGATGTGACTTCATTGATGTTTTTCCCATAGGTGTCCTTGGCGAAAGCAGACTTCAAGTATTTTATATCTGAAAGCCGGATGTCGACTACATAAAATACGACACCATTTTCTTTTACCGTTTCTATAGTGATATGGATATTATCGTCCTGATAGCCGTTTTCCGAAATAATTGGATCCATTGGTTCTTTCGGTTTGGGATCTGTATCGATCGGACGATCATCATCGACAATAATGATTGATTTGGGTATTAGAAAGGCATCCGCCAAGACGTATGTCGTAAAAAGGGCACACATCATGATCGTCATGATGACCCATGCTTTTCTTTTGATTTTTCTTTGTTTCATTGCCTAGATCTTTCTAAAAATCAGTTTCTTCTGAACTGTAAAACTCAACAGGAACAAAAATGAATCGATGGCTAGTTTTACCCATATGATGTCAATCGCTAGAATATTATCGAAATATGCAACCAGCAACCAACTTAACATCATGATGACAAATGCCAGTGTATAATATCCGATAAGTTGTTTTTTCAGATTTCCTGAGTTTTTAAAGACCGTGTTCCGGTTGGCAGAGAAATTAAATATTGAGGAAACAGCTCTGGCAATAACTGTTGCAATCATGATTGACTGACTGATATTGAACACTCTGAACAACTGATATAATATTCGAAATAAACCCAGATCGATGATACTGCTGAGTGATGATGCGATGGCAAAGCGGAAAATCTGCTTGTAGATCAGGTAAGAGTCTTTGACCGGGTTAAAATGAGATCCGACATTTTCATTAATGTAAACGGTATGAATCAAAACTTCGTGAATCGGGATGTTAAGTTTTTTTGCATTTAGCAGCATACTCATTTCAAATTCATAATGTTCGCCAGGCAGATCGATCATTTTAGCCATTGAATCCCTCGATAATCCGCGAAGTCCGGTTTGAGTATCGCTGACTTTCTGACCGATGAGAACTCTTGTGATAGCCCTGGTGATTTTGTTTCCAAGTTGGCTTTTGAGCGGGACTTTGGAATCATTAAAATTACGGCAACCCAAAACCAAAGTTTCCGGATGTTGATTTAATGCCTGTGAGACATGCTTGATGTCTTCGACCAAATGCTGACCATCCGCATCCGCCATCACACAACCGGAAACTTCATCATGTTTCAAAAGTTCCCTCATACCTGTTTTTAGGGCACTGCCCTTTCCTTGATTGCATGGATGATGAATGACCGTGCAATGATTTGACTGTTCAAGGTTTTCGAAGATATATTGACACTCGGGAGTACTTCCGTCGTCGACAATTAAAATATTGAAATGTTCAACGATCAAGTCTCGAACCAATGCAATTAATCGTTCATCCGGTTGATATGCAGGAATCAGAACTGAAATGTTCATCAAATCACCTCTGATATTATTATAGTCTTATGTCACAAAATATAAAGAACATTTGATGAAATTGAATTTCAATAAAAATAAAACCCGGTTTCCCGGATTTTACCATTTACCTTTATTCATGTGGCCGGCTAACTCAGCCTTCGAAATCTGTTTGATCAAAATGGCTTCTTCTTTGGCTTTTTTGAAAAGCTTTACACATGCCGGATCCAGATTATCGTCGATCCCTGCCTCAGCCAAGGCTTCGATTTTGTTACAGTAGTTGATCAAACGCATATGTAAATCATTTGTATACTCACTACGGAACACTTTTTCAGCTGCCTCATCTGCCAAAACATCAAACTTTTCTTTCGGTGCATTACACTTCGGACAAAAATCATGCAACTTGTCTTCTTCCATGATCAAACCGCAAACTTGACATTTCACTAATTTACCCATGTTGCTACCTCCCAATAGCTATTATGCTAATCACATTATATCACAATGTTACAACGGCAATTAATGCCAAATTTTCGACAATATATTTTCATAAATTTTCATGAAAATTTTGTCATTTTCTCTGTACAAATTCGTTTTTTTCGCATAGAATAAGAGAATGTTAAAAAGGGGGCATCCAAGATGAGCAAGCATCCATTTGAATTGTTTGGCAAGTTTTTGTTTAGCGATGCAGTAATGAAAGAACGATTACCGCATCCCATCTACCTTAGATTTAAAACATCACTAAAGCACGAGACGCAACTCGATCAGAAAACCGCCGAAGCCATCGCCCATGCGATGAAGACCTGGGCGATTGATTTAGGCGCCACTCACTACTCCCATTGGTTTCAACCAATGACCGGCGCGACCGCCGAAAAACACGACGCATTTCTAGAACCCGGAGAAGACGGTTTGCCATTAGCACGATTTAGCGGAAAATCCTTGATCAAAGGAGAAACCGATGGATCCAGCTTTCCAAACGGCGGACTCAGAGCCACTTTCGAAGCCCGCGGCTATACATACTGGGATATAAGTTCCCCGGCATTTATCCGCGATAACGTCCTTTGTATTCCGACCGTATTTGTTTCATACAACGGCGATACACTCGACAAGAAAGCCCCGCTTTTGAAGTCCATGGACGTATTGAGCAAACAAGCCTGCCGGGTTTTGCATTTACTGAATGACAAAGATGTCAGCCGTGTAACTCCGTCTCTGGGTTTGGAGCAAGAATATTTTCTTGTTGATGAAGCTCATTTCAAAGCCCGATTGGATCTCTTATTAACAGGACGCACTTTGATCGGCCAGTTCCCTCCCAAAGGCCAAGATTCGGAAGATCACTATTTCGGCTCTATCCCTTCACGCATCAAAACGTTTATGGAAGAAGTCAATCTTGAATGCTGGAAACTGGGAATTTACTCGCGCGTCGAACACAATGAAGTGGCTTTCAATCAATTTGAAATCGTACCGGTGTTTGCGGCTACGCATATCGCCGTCGATCAGAACCAATTGATGATGGACATCTTGAAGAAAACCGCCAAAAAGCATGGTTTGGCTTGCTTATTACACGAAAAACCTTTTGCCGGAATCAATGGATCCGGAAAACATAACAACTGGTCATTAATGACGGATACCGGAGCAAACTTGTATGACCCGGGTGAAACACCGGAAGAGAATCTGCGATTCTTGATGTTTGTCGTATCTCTGGTCAAAGCCGTCGATCAATTTCCGGAACTGCTGAGAATGGCTGCCTCCGGCCCCGGCAATGATCACCGCTTAGGTGCAAATGAAGCCCCTCCGGCCATCATCTCCGTATATTTAGGTGCGATGCTGGAAAATCTTCTCAACGAGATCGAAGCCGGTACAGCGCTGACAAACAACAGCAACAACCTTCACTCACCTCTTTCAACACTGAAAGCATTACCAAAAGAATTATCAGACCGCAACAGAACTTCCCCCTTCGCCTTCACCGGCACAAAATTTGAGTTCAGAATGGTTGGTTCTTCCCGTTCTGCAGCTTCCGCCAATACCGTTCTCAACACGATTTTAGCGGATGCATTGCTGGAAATGGGTGATCACCTCGAGAAACTGCTCGAAACGATGGATATGAAGCAAGCTGTTTATGCCGTATGTACAAAAGTCATGCAAGAACATCGCCGCGTCTTATTCAGCGGAGACGGATATGCTGAGGCTTGGCTGCACGAAGCTAAAAAGCGCGGATTGCCCAACATCGCTTCATTCACCGAATCGATTGACAGTCTGATTGAACCCAAAGCCGTTGTCCTTTTCGAAAAGCATGGCGTCTACCACGAACATGAACTGGTTGCGCGTGCTGAAATTTTACACGAACAATTCATTCGTGCCATCAAATTTGAGGCTAAAACCCTGATTGATATGATTCGCAAGCAAATCCTTCCTGCAGCAATCCTTGACCTGCTTCCCTATCAGCAAGCTGCTTCTAGCACTTTTGCCAAAAAGATGGTTAAGACATTATCGGAAGGCATCGATTGTCTTGATGAGTCGATAACCGTTCTTGAAGGTCTTATCGAGGAAGGCTATCTCATTGCCAATCATCGTGAAAAAGGCTTATATCTGCAACAAATCATCCGCCCTCAACTCAACGAAGTACGAAAATGTGCAGACGCGCTTGAAGCAATCATGAACAAAGCGAACTATCCGATTCCGACATACAGCGATATCTTGTTTAATTTTGACTAAAACTTTGATTCAAATCAAAGTTTTTTTTATGCAAAACTTTATAATGAGGATTGGAGGTACACTTATGACCACAAAATACCAATTAGAAACATTGACATGCCCCAGCTGTGCAATGAAAATCAAGGCTGCTCTGGGAAAAGTCGCAGGTGTCGAGTCAGTTGAAGTATTGTTTAATGCCAGCAAAGTCGTCGTTACTTACAAACCAGAAGTACAAGCCGTATTAACGTTAGCCGAGAAAAGTGTTGAGGAAACACTGGCACGCATAGGATTTCCGGTTATCAGCAAAAACTAATGAAATTTGATGTAAAAAAACGGCTGATAACAGCCACGCTCTTCATCCTTGCCGGTTGGATCAGCCACTGGCTATCTCTTCCCTTTTTGTTTTACGGCTTTATGATCCTTGCTACAACGTTAACGATTTTCCCGATCGCAAAAACAGCGATTGCCGGATTACGTTACAAAGTTGTCGGCATTGACACACTTGTAAGCATTGCAGTTATCGGTGCCTTGCTTATCGGGGAAGTATGGGAAGCTGCAGCTGTCAGTTATCTATACACCTTAGGACACTACCTGGAAAACCGAACGCTCAAAAAAACGCGCGGAGCCATCGCATCACTGCTCGACAATGTACCCAAACGTGTGACAATCATCGAGAATGACATATCAAAAGAAATAGCTGCCAGTGAGTTAAGAATCGGGGATATCCTATTTGTCAGAAGCGGCGAACGGATCGCAGCAGATGGAATAATCATTGATGGAAGTGCAATGATCAATGAATCGTCCATTACCGGAGAATCTGTACCCATCGTCAAAAACACCGGGGATCGGGTGTATAGTTCGACACTGATTGATACCGGTGTACTGAATATTAAAGCAGATCACATTGGCGAGGATTCGACATATGGACGTATCATTGCTTTGGTAGAAGAAGCACAAGACAAGAAGGCCAAAATCCAGCGGTCACTTGAAACGTTCGCACAATATTACACTCCTTCCATCATTCTTCTTACCATCTTCGTCTATATTTATACTCAAGATATCAGGCTTGCTTTGACCTTGCTAGTCATTTCTTGTCCGGGTGCATTGGTCATTTCCGCACCGGTTTCTATCGTTGCCGGTATTGGAAACGGCGCAAGAAATGGCATCTTGTTTAAAGGTGGCGATGTCATGGAGAAACTGAGTGCTGTCAAAGTCGTTGCTTTTGACAAAACCGGAACGCTGACAAGTGGCGAACTGGTCATCAAGCAAGTAGTTACTAACCAAATAAATGAAAATGATTTGCTTTTTTTGGCAGCATCACTCGAAAATTCTTCGGAGCATCCCTTGGCAAAAGCCGTCATCCGATTTGCTCAACAACATCAAATAGAGTTGTCTATGGCTAAGGACGTTGAAATTTTACCGGGATTTGGACTTAAAGGCATCGTAAACAATCGCTCCGTTGTCATCGGCAGTCCACGATTATTTGATGATTTGAAGCTGACTTCTGTCGATGATCACATCAAAAAACTCGAATCCGACGGTTTGACGGTCATTGCAGTATCAGTGGATGATGAAATTAAGGGATTATTTGGTATTGCCGATCAAATAAGACCCAGCGCCAAAAGCGTTATAGATAAACTAAAGACCATGAACATCTTGCCGGTCATGTTGACAGGAGACCATTCTTCAGTCGCTTTGGCCATCGGCAAACAAAGCGGCATCGACAACATCAAAGCAAACTGTCTGCCTGCAGATAAAGTTAATTATTTGGAAGAACTTAAATTGAAGTACGGGATGACCGTAATGGTCGGAGATGGTATCAACGATGCTCCTGCTCTGGCAAATGCGGATTTCGGAATTGCGATGGGGTCTTATACCAACCACACCGCTATGGAAAGCGCAGATGTCATTCTAAGTTCATCAAAACTTGAAAAACTGCCTTATGCCATAGAACTAAGCAAAGCCACGACCCGAAACATGAAAACCAACATCATCTTTGCACTGATCGTTGCCTTTTCGCTGATGATTGGTGTTCTAACAAAGCATGTATTTCTTTCCGTTGGAATGTTGATTCATGAGTTAAGCGTTCTGATCGTCATCATCAACGCCATAAGACTTCTCAAGTTCAAAAGCAAAGACGCCTGAGGCGTCTCAGACTGTCGACAAAGTAAGTCGGCAGTTTTTTTATGTTTTGAGCACGAAAGACCTCATGTTAAAATAGAAGTATCAAGAGGGCTCGCCAATGATA
>PHAF01000105.1 GCA_002841605.1 Firmicutes bacterium HGW-Firmicutes-10
TGATATATATAGTCCAAAGCATTGACGATACAATCCAGATGATCATTGGTGTAAACGCGGCGTGATATTGCGATGCGCATCGTTTCCAATTGTGGCCAGGTAGCTTCACCGGTAATCGGATCCTTGCCGCCAAAAGCACATGCACCAAGTTCGACTGCCCGGATGCCAGATTCCTGATACAAAGCGACCACTAACCGTTGTGCCGGGAATTCATGTTGGGGGATATGCGGGAAGAATCTTCTAGCATCCACATAAATGCCATGTCCGCCCGGAGGCTCTATGATCGGGATTCCTTTTTCTTTAAGTTGATTGCCTAAATACTCAACTTGACCTACACGATATTGAAGATAGTCAAAATCACAAGCTTCTTTAATACCGACAGCCAAAGCATCCATATCTCTTCCGGCCAAACCGCCATATGTAATAAATCCTTCGTGAACGATCGCCAGCTGATTGGCTTGAGCAAAGATTTCTTGGTTACGTGTCATAAACAGACCACCAATATTGACCAAACCGTCTTTTTTAGCACTCATAACAGCAGTTTCGCAATGGGATAACTGCTCCTTAACGATATCAACGATGTCTTTATCTTGGTAACCATCTTCACGAGTCTTTATGAAATACGCATTCTCTGCAATGCGGGCAATGTCCATAACAAAGGGAATGCTATATTTCTTCGCCAACTTGGCAACATCTTTGATGTTCTGCATACTGACCGGCTGACCGCCATTGTTATTACAGGTAACCGTCAAGATAATGACAGATATTTGATCGACACCTTTTTCAGTAATCATTTTTTCACACTTTACAATATCCATATTTCCCTTAAAAGGAGAAGCAGGACTTGCGGCATCTTTGCCTTCATCAAAAACAAGATCCTCAACCAAAGCTCCCAATACCTCCGCATTTCCGCGGAAAGTATCAAAATGCATATTGCCGATAGCTATTTTGCCAGGTAGGGTATAAATTTTTGCCAATAAATAATCGGCGGCACGACCCTGGTGGACCGGTTGAATCAAGGGCATTCCATAGGTTTCATGAATGGATTGTTCTAATCGGAAGTAACTGTCACAACTGGCATAAGACTCATCACCCATCATCAGGGCTGCCCACTGATTTTTACTCATCGCCGAAGTCCCGCTGTCCGTCAGACAGTCGATATAGACATTTTCAGCCTTAACTTTAAATACATTATACTGTGCTTCTTCTAGCCATTTCGTCCGTTGTTCGAAAGTCGTTTTCTTGATGTGTTCGATCATTTTGATGCGAAAGGGCTCTGCGGTTTGAAATCTCATGTAATACCTCCATGATACCTTTCTATTATGGCGAATAATCAGACGTTTGTGTAGTCATATTTTAAAAATTCGATATTTTAAGCAAATGTCCAATGTCAGAACGGTGTTAATGAAATTCTAATATTCTGATAAATATCACACTTTCGACATAAAAGGAGTCACTCGGACTCCTTTTTTCTTGAGTATGACTCGGCTATTTTCCATAAGATCACATAAAACGCCAGTATTCCTAATTGCCACAAGGCAAATATCAACAACAACCAGTCACCATCACCCATTTCACCGGATATCAACCGGATATAACTTGGGATTGCCATAAGATTCATGACGATGGTCATAAATAGTGGAAATAATAATCCGACAGAATATTTGAGATTCAATTTCCAATGAAGCAGAGCAATGATTGAGAAATATATGATCCCTAAAATCAGGGGTATCAGATGAATATAAGGATTGTTCATAACGCCCTCCGTCTTACATATTATATAGGAAAACCATAGTTTTGTGACAAAGAGATATACACATTAAGTCATATTTATTTTAATGTCATCAACTATCAAGAATGTGTTGCCAAACCGTGAATTTTGACTTATTGTAATGATAGAAACATAAGATATTTTTGATGAGATTTTTGCGTACACAATATAAGAAAATCGAATGTTTAAATCGATGTATATATGCTTTTTTAAATAATTAAGAAACGGGGAGGTGCATCCGGTGGAAAAAAGAAAATGGTCAAAAGAAGAAGTCAGTGTATACAGAAGGACGCATGAAGGATTCTTCTATGCAAACAAGGATGATGCAAATGTATTTGTGCCCAGAGAATACAGTTTCGGATATACCCTCAATTTCGGTAATCCGATTTCATGGGTCATTTTGGCAGGCATCATCGCAATCATCTATATTTCGACAATAATGTAAAAAAACTGCAAGAAATTGCAGTTTTTTAGTTATCCAGAACTTTTAAGTTTGTTGATATCATATTCATCCAACACTGTATACGGATATTTCCAGTTTTATCGGGAGTGAATACTGCAGAAAGTTGAGTGGTTAGTCCGTCAATCTCGATATCAAATTCTGGAATCGTGATTGGATTACTGCAACCAGACAGAGATACCGGATTCACTATGATCAAAACTGGAATTCCTTTTTGCACTGCCGTGTAATCCAGATGATAACCGGTCCAGTCGACCGTCAATGTAATCATCTGTACGCCACCGACAACCGGAGCCAAACGTACATCTTCTTGTCGGTCAATGAAGGGTAGCGGAATATTGAGTGCACTCATTGAACGAACGGCCATTTGAGATCCAATCAAAACGACAACGGCAGCGGAAACCAGCTTGACCCGGCGTGAACTCTTTAAGTTTAGTTTTGAAGATAGTAGACCGATGGTCACCAGAACAGGAGCAGTCGTCAAAGCGAAGACCAGCATGATCAATCCGCCACTGATCATTGATCCCGAAGCCAATGCATACAACTGCATCATTTGTAAAGAAGCACAAGGCATAAAGCCATTCAAAATTCCAACGATCAGCGGACGAAAGCCTTCGCTGATTTTCTTGTTATTTACTTTTGGCATTAAGTTTGGCAGTTTTGGCATCGTTACCCAACCCATCAGACTGATTCCATAGTATAGCATCAATATTCCACCTGTTAACAAAATCAGGTTTCTTACCAATTGAGAGACCGAGAAAAATGAACCTAAACCACCCAACAAAATTCCAAAGGTGGTATATGAGGCAATTCTTCCGAAGTTATAAAGAAATGTTGACTGATAGGGAGTTTTACCCTGAATCTTCGCCATCGATTGAGAAAGCGCAATCCCGCCACACATGCTTACACAGTGAAACGATGTTATCAATCCATAAACCGCAACCAATGGCAGAGCAATTGTCTGGGAGTCAAGTTGAGGGGGCAGAAGTCGTTGATAGATCATCTGAGCAATAATGACCACACTGATCACACCTGTCAACCAGATCCAATCCATCACAACAGATGGTTTCTCATCTTTTAATCGATACCCTGCATCCTCTACAGCTTTCTTCAAATGCTCATAGGAAACCGGCGAGGTTGATTGTATGTTTACCTCACCGGTCTTCGCGTTTGAAAACACGTGTTTGACACTACTTATTTTATTGATTTCGGTATTGACGTTTTTCTCGCAAGCCTTGCACGTCATACCTTCTACATGAATAAGAATTCTTTCCATAGGATTATTTCAGATCAATGGGTTTTAAAAGCAAATCCATTCCATCCATGGTTTTGAAGACCCAGCCATTCACAGCCTCGACATTAACTCCAGCTGCTCGAAGTACACTTGCACTAAGAATGAACACGACGTCTTTATCATTGGTGGCCATGTTCTTTGCCCACTCAAACTTATGATCGCCCAAAGCGATTCCAAAGTGGTCAAGTTCTGCATGATATCCCAAAAGGGTACGATTGTTGGTTAACAACGAATTCATTTGGCCTTTCGCATCGTAGGTCATCGCCCCTTTGATTCCATCAAAGGTAATCAATAACATATCGTCCTTTATGCGCATGTTTGAAGGAAGTTTGGTTATATCCAAACCCGCATCAAGAAATGGCATAGCCATCACACCCATAATGACATCCTCATTAGTCGATTGAGGATTTAGGGAAAGTTCAAAGTGATATCCATCCGCTACGATGATGTGGGCAAATCCATCTTTGATCGAAGTATTGACAGTGTCCACCGCCAGAACAGCTTCAAATGAGGATTGTGCCTCACGTTTAACAACATCGGTCGAAGCACATCCGGCAATAAACATTAATATCGCGAGTAGGAGAATGATTTTTTTCATAGTCAGTGACCTCTATTTCTTAAATCTGCGCAATCGCAGAGCATTGGTAACAACGGACACAGAACTAAACGCCATCGCAGCACCTGCGAATATCGGGTTCAATAAAGGTCCGCCAAAGGCATAGAATACTCCGGCAGCCAACGGGATACCGGCAATGTTATAAATAAATGCCCAGAACAAATTCTGTTTTACATTTCGGATCGTCGCACGGCTTAACTTGATAGCGGTAACGACATCCATCAAATCTGACTTCATTAATACGACATCTGCTGACTCGATCGCAACATCTGTACCTGAGCCGATTGCAATACCAATATCTGCCATCGCTAAGGCCGGGGCATCGTTAATTCCATCTCCAACCATCGCAACAGAGTAACCCTGTTTTTGAAGTTTTACGACTTCAGAAGATTTGTCCTGAGGCAGCACTTCTGCCAAGATCAAATCAATACCAACCTGACGGCCGATTGCTGCGGCGGTTTTTTTGTTATCGCCGGTGATCATCGCTACCTTAATTCCCATTTGCTTGAGCTGTTCTACAGCTTTGGCACTCGAAGGCTTCACGACATCCGCAACTGCAACAATACCCCTTATTTGATTATCGATCGCAACCAGCATCGGTGTTTTACCTTCATCAGCAAGGCGGTCCATGTCGGCTTCAATCGCGTGTAATTCGATATTTCTTTCATCCATAAATGCCCGATTTCCGATAAGAACGGATTTTTCATCCAAAGTAACATCTACTCCGCGTCCGGTCACAGCCATAAACTTCGTGATAGGAAATAACTGGATACCCTTATCCGTCGCACCCTTAACAATAGCTTGGGCTAAGGGGTGTTCCGAACCTTGCTCGGCACTGGCCGTATAGCGCAAGAGTATATCTTTATCCATGTTATAGGGAATGACATCGGTCAGCGTCGGCTTTCCTTCTGTCAGCGTCCCGGTTTTATCGAATATGATAGCTTGAATGTGATGTGCTGTTTCCAACGCCTCGCCACCCTTAAACAAAACACCATTCTCTGCACCTTTTCCGGTACCGACCATAATGGCTGTTGGAGTCGCAAGACCCAAAGCACACGGACATGCAATGACCAATACGGTAACAAAGATGGTCAAAACGAAATCAACGTCTTTACCGACAAACCACCATACCAAAGCAGATACGATTGCAATGACGATAACGACCGGTACAAAATAGGAGGATACGATGTCCGCCATCGCTGCGATGGGTGCTTTTTGTCCCTGAGCATCTTCGACAAGTTTAATGATTCTGGCTAATGCAGTACTTTCACCGACAGCCTTTGCTTTCATCGTCAATAAACCATTTTTATTCAAACTACCTCCGACAATCGAATCTCCGGGTTGCTTATCAACCGGAAGACTTTCGCCTGTCAACATCGATTCATCAACAGCCGAATAACCTTCGGTAACGATACCATCTACCGGAATGCGTTCTCCCGGTTTGACGATAAGGATATCATCCACTTCAACTTCTTCCAGCGTTACTTCGATTTCAACGCCGTTTTTGACTAGTCGCGCTATCTTTGGTGCTAAGTTCATCAGCTTTTTAATTGCTTCTGATGTTTTGCCTTTCATGCGCGCTTCCATATATTTGCCCACCAATAATAATGTAATGATTAGTGCGGCAACTTCAAAATACAAGTTTTCCACAAAACTGAAATCACCGTTGTAAATGGCAATGATTGCATATAAACCATACAAAAAGGCTGCGCCAGTACCGATGGCAACTAAAGTATCCATGTTCGGACTGCCTTTAAACAATGTTTTAAAACCGATTAAGAAGAATTTCCTGCCTGCCCACATGACCGGTAATGTCAACACCAGTTGAACCAAAGTAAAGTTCAACGGATAGTTATGATAATCGATGATTGCCGGCAATTTGGCGATATCAGGAATGAACATATGTCCCATCGCAATATAAAGAAGTGGCAAAGAGAAAATGATAGACAAGATCAAGCGATGAAACATATCTTTGCTTTCTCTGTCCTTACGCATCTGATCTTCGTCATTCGCTAAGGTTTTCTCGATATCTTTCGGAACATAACCCGCTTTTTCGACTGCTTTTTTCAACTCTGCAATCTTGACTTTACTTCCGTCATATTTAATGGTTGCTTTATTGGTAGCCAAATTGACACTGGCAATTTCAACACCATCCAGTTTTTTCAATGAACGCTCGACTGCCGAAGAACAAGATGCACACGTC
>PHAF01000106.1 GCA_002841605.1 Firmicutes bacterium HGW-Firmicutes-10
AGGTTTTACTGCTTCACGCGGTTGGTATGGACGGTTTTCGCGCGGTTGATACGGGCGATCACTGCGCTCACGATTGTATCCGCCTCCGGTCGTACGACGACGGTCATCGCGTTGACGGCGTTCTTCCATACGTTGACGGCGACGTCTTTCGTTTTCTTCGTTTTGTTGATCGACATTGATGATAACATCGCTCATCGTGATGTCATCTTGATCTTGACCTTGATAAGCAAAGGACAATACGCCTCCTTTAGCTTCAATCAGAGCATCCGCCATTAAACCGACGATCAGTTTGACAGAACGGATAGCATCATCATTGGCCGGAATACCGTAGTCGACAACTTCCGGGTCACAATTGGTATCAATAAATCCAAACACCGGGATACCCAACTTACGTGCTTCCGCAACGGCATTGTGCTCTTCGGTCGGATCAACGACAAAGACTGCATCCGGTAATTTTTTCATTTCCTTGATTCCGCCTAAGAAGTTTTCCAAACGGGTCGCTTCTTTGCGTAATCCGGCGATTTCTTTTTTCGGGTAAACATTAATTGAACCGTTAGCTTCCATTTCCTCGATTTCAATCAAACGACGAATCGATTTTTGAATGGTACGGAAATTCGTTAAAGTACCTCCCAACCAGCGTTGGTTGATAAAGAACGAACCCGAACGCAATGCCTCATCCAATACAATGGTCTGAGCTTGCTTTTTGGTTCCGACAAACAGGACTTTACCGCCCTTTTCGCCAATAGCTTTCATGGTAGCGTAAGCCGTATCGATCTTATCGATAGTCTTAGCCAAGTCGATGATGTAAACTCCATTTTTTGCCGTATAAATATACGGTTTCATTTTGGGATTCCAGCGGCGCGTTTGATGGCCGAAATGGGACCCGCTTTCTAATAATCTTCTCATAGTAACAACCGACATAACATTTCCTCACTTTCCGTTGTTCCTCCATCACTTCCGACACAGACAACTCAATTGAGCACGGGTCTGTGAATCCATGATGTGTGTAGTGCATCCGTAGATGCCATTGGTTAGTATAACACAAAAGTCTTTGGCATTCAATCAGCTATGATATAAAATATCAGCCAAAACGATGTGCTAACCCTAACTTATTGTATCATGAATGAAGATAAAGACAATAGTCGTACATCTTCAATCGTTCGTTAAATCGCCGCCGCTTCCCAAAGGGATTGCATCACCCAAATAGGTCGGTGCAGGCAAAAGCAATGTACTGAAAAAGTCTTTGTTTCTTGCCAGGGTCTCCCGTATATCACGAATACTTTGTCCTGAATAACTGACCTCCCGTGCCGCAACACCGATTGCATCCAACCCCAACGCATTGGCAATATACAAAGCCCGATACAAGTGATACTTCTGAGTGACTATGATGACCTTCTCAGCTTTAAAAATATATTTGAGTCTGTATAGACTTTCGTAAGTCGAAAACCCGGCATGATCCATATAGATCAGATTTGAATCTACTCCGGCATCGATTGCATAACCCTTCATGACATTGACCTCATCATAATCACTTTGACCATGGTCTCCACTCATGACAAGATATGGTGAGACACCTTTTTCAAAAATCTCGATCGAACGATCCAGACGATCTCTAAGCATCGGTGATGGCTGATTATTCGCCCAGACACCGGCTCCCAAGACCAAAATGCAATCAGCTTCTTCTACTTTTGATAAAGACATGATTTGATCTTTCGTTGATGTAACGACCCAGAAGTCAAGCAACAATGCTCCAATGACGACAGATAGTATCACCACTAGAAGAAACTTAGCCAAACGACCGATTCTTTTGATCATTTCTTTTCCCCCTCTTTTTCAAATGCATCCCGATAAACCTGCTTGAGCCTGTCTACGCTGATATGCGTATAAATCTGTGTCGTTGAAAGATTTTGATGACCCAACAGTTCCTGTACCGTGCGCAAATCTGCTCCATTATCCAACAGATGCGTCGCAAAAGAATGGCGAAGCATATGCGGATGCAATATTTGATTTAATCCCGCCGACAAAGCCCTGCGCTTAAGAATGTCTTGCACACCACGTTCAGTGAGTTTATCGCCACGCAAATTGACAAAAACAAAGGAATGTTTTTTCTGCTTCAACAGCATTGGCCGATACACGTCAATGTAATTTTTCAGTTGTTTACCGATGGATGGGTAAAACGGAACTAATCTCTCCTTACGTCCTTTTCCGGTTATTCGTAGCAACCGATTAGCAAAATCAATCTGATGAATCGTCAGTCCGGCAGTTTCACTCACACGAAGACCGCAGGCATACATCAATTCGATCATCACACGGTCACGTACAGCCGCTTCACCATCTTTGCTTATCGAATTCAATAAATCCCGGATTTCATTGATCATCAGAAATGCCGGCAAATGATTGGCCTTTTTTGGTGTCTTCAGTGATGCAAAAGGATTGATAGTCACATGATCATGCAACAACAGATACTTATAAAAAGACCGCAAAGCCGCAAATTTTCTGGCCAGCGACCGGTTTGATATGGCTTTTTTCCCGGATTTTAGTGAAGCGATAAATCCCCGCATGACATAGGTATCCACATCCTGCAGACTGCTTACACCTTCATTGACACAATAATCAATAAACTGCGTGATATCATGCCGGTAAGCCTGCTGAGTCGCCTGTGAACCGCTACGCGTTAAGGCTAATTGCTTTAAGAAATCGTCAAGCAACTGTTTCATGATCTTGGCTCCACGAAGAAATGAAATCCAGTGATTTTTTGGCAATTTGCTCTTTTCGGTCAGCGACGCGCTGCAAAATGTCGGAATGAATGATACCGAAATTCGCATTCATCGGCTGGAAATATTTCGGCGATGCATGTGTGATGTACTGTGCCATCGCACCGATCATCGTAAATGCCGGAAATTCGATGCAAGGCATCCCTGCTAAATATCGTGCCATATTGATGCCTGCCAAAAGTCCGCTCGCGGCTGATTCCACATAGCCTTCAACTCCGGTCATCTGTCCTGCAAAAAACAAGTCATCCCTTACTTTACTCTGATATGTTTCTTTTAAAACAACCGGTGAATTCAGGTATGAGTTGCGATGCATCACCCCATATCGGACAATTTCCGCATTCTGCAAACCTGGAATCATACGTATGATGCGTTTTTGTTCTCCCCATGTCAAATGCGTCTGAAATCCGACGATATTGTACAGCGTATCTGCCGCATCATCACGACGCAACTGCACGACCGCATATGGACGAGGTTTACCGTCCTGCCACAGTCCCACCGGTTTCATCGGACCAAACGTCAGTGTTTTGGGTCCGCGTTTCGCCATTTCTTCAAAGGGCATGCAACCTTCAAAATAGATCTCTTTTTCAAACTCTTTCAATGGTACGACTTGCGCATGAATCAACTCTTGGTAAAACGCTTCAAACTGCTGCTTGTCCATCGGACAGTTGATGTAATCCGCATCCCCTTTGTCATACCTCGACTTATAGTAAGCAATCGAAAAGTCGATACTGTCTTTTTCGATGATCGGTGCGGCGGCATCATAAAAATAGAACGTGGATTCCCCGGTCAGTTCAATGATTTTTGAAGACAATGATTTTGAGGTCAGCGGACCGGTTGCAATGATGACATTGCCCTGCGGGATTTCTGTGACTTCCTCACAAACAAAATCGACGAGCGGGTGATTTTTCAACGTGTCCGTAATTAATGATGAAAACCCGATACGATCGACGGCCAATGCACTGCCGGCCGGAACTGCAGTCGTATCGGCTGCACGAATAACAAGACTATCCAACAAACGCATTTCTTCCTTCAGTAACCCGACCGCATTGGTCAATTGGTTGCTCCGAAGCGAATTTGAACAAACAAGCTCGGCAAAATGATCGGTTTGGTGGGCTTCCGTGGAAACTTTCGGTCGCATTTCTATTAATCGCACACGAAAACCGCGTCTGATTAGTTGCCAGGCGGCTTCACTGCCGGCAAGACCTGCTCCGATAATCGTGACCAATTTATCCTTCATTTTCTTCTTTCGCCTTTTTGTCATTCTTAATATAACGACACTTCGGAAATGCCGAACAGCCGGTAAACATCTTTCCGTATCGGCTCTTGCGCTGAACCAGTGGAGCACCACACAGCGGGCATTGTTCTCCGGTCAAAACCGGTTTGTCTTTTTTAATGTACTTACAGTCCGGATAAGCCGAACAGCCGACAAATATTTTACCCATCCGGTTTTTGCGTTCGACCAACGGTTTACCGCAGTCCGGACAGTTTTCACCGGTGAATTTCATTTGATTTGGAACGATATAGTCACACTCAGGATAACCCATACATCCCACAAATTCCTCATTTTGACGACTTTTGCGGATGACCAGCGGTTTTCCGCATTTTGGACAGTCTTCCCCCGTCAAAACGGGAGTGATTTTTTCCATTGTTTCCCGCGCTTTGTCATAAACGGTACTGAATTTATCATAAAATTCATTTAGTGCCGCAATGTTATCTAACTCACCTTCAGCGATTTCATCAAGCTCTTTTTCCATAAAAGCCGTGTACTTTACATTGATGATGTCATTAAAATGTTCGGCAAGTTTTTCATCGGTAAGTTTTCCCTGATCGGTCGGAAAGAAGTATTTCGTCTTACCGGATTCTGATCCCTTGTCTAAACGCACGTAACCGCGTGCCTGAATGGTTTCAATGATTGCAGAATACGTGGAAGGACGACCGATCCCGTTACTTTCCATTTCCTTAATCAGCGATGCTTCCGTATATCTGGAAGGACCCTGGGTTTGATGTTCCTTGCTTTCAACAGAAACCGGTGTATACCATTCACCTGCCGTCAACGGAGGCAACTCTTTGTCTTTCGACTGCTCATATGCCCCATATACTTTTAAATACCCGTCAAAAGCCAAGACAGAGCCGTTGGCTGTAAATTGTAAGTCGTCTTTATTGAATAATGCCGTAACGACATCATTTCTCGCAGGAGCCATCAAGGATGCGATGGTGCGATCATAAATGAAAGCATATACTTTCCATTCATCCGGTGTAAGAAATTTCTTCATTTTCTCCGGAGTAAATTCACAATGGGTCGGACGGATCGCTTCATGCGCATCCTGAGTCGTATCATCATTGTTTTTAACTTTATAAAACCCAACATAATCTTTTCCATACGAGGTTTCGATCATTTTTTGAGCATTGATGACAAACTGCTGGCTTAGCCTGGTCGAATCGGTTCGCATATAGGTGATCAAACCTTCCAACTGCCCATTCACTTCAACCCCTTCATAAAGTTTTTGAGCGATACGCATCGTCTTTTTTGACGGGAAATTGAACTTCGTCGACATCTCCTGTTGCAGCGTCGAGGTTATAAATGGAAAGCGCGGCTGTTTTTTAGTCTTTTTCTGATTCAACTGATCCAGATAAAACGGTCCGTCGCACTTTTTTAATAAATTCTGGGCGGTTTGAGCATCCAAAATCTCAGCGGTTTCCCCGCTGATTTTGGTCAGTGAAGCATCGAATTCTTTTTTCATTTCATTAAAGGCAGCCGTGATCGACCAATACTTCGTCGAAACAAACGCATCGATTTCTTTTTCCCGATCAACGATCAGTTTTAAGGCAACGGATTGAACCCGTCCGGCACTTTTACTGCGTATTTTTGATTGAAGCAGTTTTGACAACTTAAACCCGATGATTCGATCGAGAATGCGGCGGGTCTCCTGTGACTTAACAAGATTCAAATCGATATTGCGCGGTTGATCAAAAGCCGCGATAACGGCATCTTTAGTGATTTCATTAAATACGACCCGCGAAACGGTTTGCGGATCCAAATCCAGCTCAATAGCCAGATGCCAGGAGATAGCTTCTCCCTCTCGGTCAGGGTCAGTCGCAAGAAATACTTCGGATGACTTCTTTGCCTTCGCTTTTAAATCCTTCACGGTTTTGACTTTATCTTTATCTACGACATAAGTCGCAGCAAATCCGTTTTTGATATCGATCCCTAGTCCGTCTTTGCCTTTGATGGCTAAATCTCGTATATGTCCCTTGGATGAAACGACTTCAAAATCCGCTCCCAAGTACTTTTCAATGGTTTTTGATTTGGATGGTGACTCCACAATCACTAGTTTTTTCATAATGAACCCCTCATTCTTTTTATATCATGGCGAAATCTGTCGTGTTTGTCAATATGCCAGCACCTTGACTGATCAGTAAATTACACCCGTCCCCACTCTTTGATCCGATCGGATAAGGAATGCAGAGCACTTCTTTGCCCAGATCTTTGAGATATTTAATGG
>PHAF01000107.1 GCA_002841605.1 Firmicutes bacterium HGW-Firmicutes-10
GTGATGGTCGTAGACGATCTGTGCCACATTGAGATATTCGGCGGTCGTTGATAAAATGCGAAAGCCCGTCTCCGTGTGGCGCTGCATTTGTATCCGTTCAAGATCATTAAGTAGGCCCGGTTTTTCCAAAATGCGCTGTTCGACTGCGATTTTTCCGATGTCGTGCAGTTGCGCGGCCAGTTTGAGTTCGATGATTTGATCGCGATTAAATCCCATGGCGATCGCAAACCTTTCACATATATCACTGACATTGAGGATATGCGCTTCTTCGCGCGGGCTTCGGTTGAAGAGCGATTGAAGCATGGTCTTGATCGTTTGATTGCGGCTGGTTGAACTATCAGAGATTTTACTCTGATACATTCTATCTTCTGCTTCTTGAAGCACTTTAAAAATAGATTGATTTGGATTGATTTTTGTCGCATAGCCAAAAGCTATGGATACCGGCAATCCCATGATAATCGATTCGGATGCATTTTTACGCATGCGCTCGATGACTTTTTCGGCTTCTTGTTCACCGACTCCGGGCAGCAAGATGGCAAACTCATCGCCTCCGGTGCGAGCAATGATTTCGTCATTTCGACAGCTGTTTTTGATAGCGCGTGCTGCACTTTGAATGAGTTGGTCGCCAGTCGGATGACCGAATCCGTCATTTATCACTTTCAAACCATTGACATCACCGACAACTAAGGTAATCGGCAAGTTTCTTGGCATATCGAGACGTCTGATTTCTTCTTCAAAGAAGCGTCGGTTATAAAGTCCGGTCAGTCCGTCGTGATAGCTTAGATATTCGATTTGACGTTCTTTGGCTAAGCGTGATGTCACATCCCTAAATACTAAAACGACGCCTTCGATGACATTTTGATTGATCAGCGGAGAAGCATTAGTTTCAACTTCCAATGATTTTCCTTGAAGTGTGACCATGGTCATTTGTTGTTGCATGCTTTGGACTTTTCGGTTTTTCAGACACTGAGTCACCGGAGATTCGACGGCTTGTTTGCTCAATGTGGATAAAAATGTCAGTTGATCATCAAATCGTTCACCGATTGCTGCTGAGTTTAGTTCCAAAATCTGTGCAGCCATTGGATTTATGAAGTCGATTTTCCCTTCTTTATCGACAGTGATGACGCCATCACCGATACTGCGCAATACGGCAGACAGTTTGTCTTGGGCAAGTTGGCGGTTGCGGTTGTTTTCAACGCGTTCACTGATGTCAATGATCAGTCCTTCAATGGCGATCACGCGATCTTGATGATCATATACCCCTCGCCCTTGCTCCCAAACCCATTTGGTCTTACCGTCTTTGGTCTGAATTTCGTATTCCATTTCAACCGTTTCATGACGGCTGAGTTTTACTTGCCAGTTTGTCCAGATTTCTTCACGGTAGGATTTCAGGATGATATCATTATAGCTTATCAATGTGTTTTGAAGCAGTTGCTCACGTGTGTATCCGGTCAATCGCAGACATCCATCCGATACATATTGCATGGTCCAGTTTCTATCATTGCGACAGCGATAGGCCATGCCCGGCAAATTTGACAACAAAGCGGACATGCGTTGTTCGCTTTCGGAAATATAGGCACTGAGCCGTTGTTCATTTTTCAGCGTTTGAGTGTAGTATGCATAAAATAATGCCGCGATGGCGATGCTGGCTATGGATACGATGATGAGCAATCGGTTTTGAAAAAGAATGGCCGAGATTTCACTTTCAGTAAATGCAAAAAACGGCGTAAATGATACGCTGGTTGCTTTAATGAGTGTGTAAATGCTCAGGCAAAGTCTCATATCCATCGCCTCTTTCAATATAAGCATAATTAATGTGGCATGGTTTGTCAACAAAAGCGTCAAAGACACAAAAAAACGGGATTAATCCCGCTTTTAGTGTGCTTTTTGAGCTGTATTGATGAGTGAACCCAGCCCGCTGATCGATACTTCGATCACATCCCCTTCATCAAATTTCCCGACACCTACAGGTGATCCGGTCACGATGACATCCCCGGGCATCAAAGTCATAATCGAAGAAATATACTCAATGAGTTCTTCAACGCTAAAGAGCATCAAAGATACGGGGCTTTGCTGCCGGATTTCCCCATTCAGCCGAGTAGTTATGACTGCAGAAGTCAGATCCAGTTCGGTTTCAATCCAAGATCCTACCGGAAGAAAGGTATCGAAAGCTTTGCATGCGGTCCATTGTCCTGTCTTTGGCTGAAGATCGCGGGCGGTGACATCATTGGCAACAAAGTATCCTAATATGACATCTTTGGCATCCTCTTTTTTGACGTTTTTGCATTTTTGGGATATGACCACGCCCAGCTCGCCTTCAAATTCGACTTGGTTGGATTGGGGCGGCAAGATGATTTTTTCGCCATTATTCAGTAAGGCGGAGTTGGGTTTGATGAAAATGATCGGTTCTTTCGGCCGTTGATCAATAAATCCCATTTCTTCGGCATGTTTGGCATAATTGAGTCCGACCATGATGATTTTGGTTGGATTGATGGGGTTTTGTAAAATGACTTCTTCCAGTGATAAGGGAAATGTCGGTCCTTCTTCCTGCGGATAAACAAAGCCGTCGATCAGCTTGCCATCCCGAATGACTCCTTCATATTCATAGCGGATAAGTTTCATATCATTATTTCCTTTCAAAGATAAAAAATCAGGGCAACCGGCCAATGCTCTACGTTCAACGGTTCAAATCTTTTCTTAGTTCACCTTGACCAATTAATGATATCACAATTGAACTAAAATGGGCACTTTTCTAAGTGCCCATTCGTTATGATATCGAGTAAACTATCCTCTGTATGGGTTACGTCTTCTTTCTTGTAAATACAGGAATAATATGAGTAGAATGATTAACGCTTCACCTGCTACGACATATAACAACGGGTTTATATCTGTTTCTTGTTCGCCATAAGTGAATTCGGCTTTTGTGAGGATATAATCCGAGCTGTGTTCCAGTGGGAAGGTCACATAACCGTCCGCTACGATGACGTTGTTGACGACGAGTTCCATTTGTTGGGTTGCTTTATTGAAATAATAGAACTTAAGGATCTCATTATCAGCGAATTCATTACCTACAAAGACCGTGACTTCGGTTCCCTTTGGAAGTTCTCCGGAGTGGAAGAACGATAAATCTACACGGCGGGCGAAGTTTGTGATTCTGTCGATATTGATTATGTCCATGGCTCCGAAGATGATACCGGATTTAACATCTTGGGTCGTAACGATTTTACTTCCATCGAAATACCAAGAGTATAATAATGCACCCACATTATCACGTCGTTGCACCGTCAGTTTCTTCTTTGTTGTTTTCAGTGCATCGAAGATTTCTTTATCGATGACATCTTCCGGACCTACAACTGCCACAAACTCTTCGGCAGCCGTATCAGTAATGGCTTCTAAAACCTTTTCAATCGGCATGACCGGTCCCAAAGAACTGCGAATGACTTTGATCACATACGTATTGGCGACACCGCTTTCCGAAGTGACGACGATCGTAACCTGATTGACCCCAAATTGCAATTCTTCCACGTTGTTGATCGTCAAGGTTGATTTACGATCATCCGCTTCCGCATTGATCTCAACAGTTTCGACCGTATTATCTACCGTGATTTCGTATTCTTTAATGTCTGCACTGAAGGTAATCGGATAACCGACGATTTCCAGTGATTTAAGTTTATTGTTGATTGAAAGATTTCCGGCATTGCCCTGCAAATCGCGACGTACGATATTAAGCGTATACGTCCGCTTCGTCTGATTTTCAGCGGTAACGACGATGTAGAACGTGTTGGTATACACATTCAATGTTTTGGTTCCATCTCCGCTGACTTTTGCTTTACTGTCTTCCGGAGTTGCCGCAATCGTGATTCGGGTTGCCGAATGCGGAACAATGACCGTATACGACTGTGTCGTTTTATTGAATGTGATTTCCCCGACACTTAACCCCAGTGATCCAAGATAATTGTTAGTACTACGGTAATCATTGCGGGAAATAATGACATTGTACGTCTTCTTTGCACCGCTTTCAGCCGTCACGACAACTGGCAAGGTGTTTCTACCATAAGCAAGATTCTTATTACCCGTACCTGTAACCGTGGCCTTACCATCGGCAGGGACTGCAGCGATATTGATGCTGCTTGCATCCGTTCTGCCCAAGTCATACGACAACGTGTTGGCATTGAAGTTTGGCACGCTCTTATTATCGACGGACAACGATGCCAGATTGGCATTCGTCGACAATATCTTAACGGTATGCGTCTTGCTAGTACCGGTTAAGTCCTTTGTCCCATCGGTTCCAGTGACATTGGTAAATGTGATATTTGTACTTGCCCCAACGGTAAACGCCGGCTTGGCCTTAAAAGTCAATACAGCCAAGGCAAACGATCCGGTTTGACCGGTGTTTTTATAAAGTACGATGTCTGATCCGACTGTCAGGTTAAAATCACTGCGGGCACTACTGGACTCGAGTGATAACAAGTTGGAGTCATAGGTGAACTTTGCGGTATAACCCGATAGGTTAGTCGCACCAGAAACACCCAAAGTAATCGTAAATGTACCTTCTGAAATGACTCCTGTCACACCCGATGTTGTCGTTGTAAAATCGGCTGCCTTGGTATCGATCAAGTTGAAATTCAAAACCAATACCATGATAACTAAGAATGTTTTAAATAGTTTTTTCATTGCGTTACTCCAATCCCGCTAAGCGACGGCTTAATTGTACTAAATCGGTGACGGTTATTGTACCGGAATTATTCACATCCGCAGCCACTAACCCTTTTGCATTTACAGTTTCCAGTCCTGCCAAGTATCTGCTTAATTGTACCAGATCGGTTACGGTAACCGATCCACTGCTATTCAAATCCCCTTCTAAGACAAATTCTACGGTGACATTAGTTCCCTTGTTCAACATATTCAATAAATACGTGTTGCTTCGATCACCGACCACAATGCCGTCCAACCGCCATGCATAAACCCTATAGCGGGTCGCTGGTGTAGCGGTAAACATAATGCTCTTTCCTTCGATGACCAGATTGCCCGAATTGACCACGATGCTGTTGACCATCGCGATTAAATTACCACCGACAGTACCCGTTATTGAATAATTGAGTGTATAACCGATGTTACTGATGGTCACGATTTTTTCGCTGGTATTACCCGCCAAATCGGTAGCAATAAACGTATAACTTCCATTTGCCGTGAATAATCTTGATGTAGCATTCAAACTGCCTTCATTCACAGAAGCATTAACGGTCACACTTGAAACCGGAAGTACCGACTCGTAAGGTGCGATCGTAATGACCGGAGGCGTCTTATCTATTACAAAGTTTACGGTGGTCACATTTCCTGCCAAATCCGTGACAACAAGCACGTAGGTGTTTTCTGCGCTTACGACGGTTCCGGAAGTGAATGCAACTGTATTTAGTGTTGCACTTCCCTCGTTAAAGGTGATCGTGAGGTTGGTTTTGTAATATGCATTGTTTGCAACTCCTGTTACAACTGGAGGGGTCTTATCAATGACAAACTGAATCGTGGTGACATTCCCTGCCAAGTCCGTAACAATGAGTGTATATGAGTTCGCAGTACTAACGGTACTACCCGATGTAAATGCAGTTCCGTTAAGCATTGCGCTGCCCTCGTTAAAGGTAATCGTGCGATCGGTATTATAGTGTTTATTGTTTTCAACTCCCGCGACGACTGGTGGAGTCTTGTCCACTACGAAGTTCACGGTGGTCACATTCCCTGCCAAATCAGTTACGATTAACTTATAGATGCCATCATTGATAATTGATGCGCCTGAAAGATACAAAGCATCATTAAGTGTTGCGCTACCTTCTGTAAATGTTGCAGCTACAGTCACTTTATAATATGCACCTTCCGTCACACCTGTGACTAGTGGAGCTACGGTATCGATCCAAAAGTTTACTGTTGTAACATTGTTCGCTAAGTCCGTGACGACTAGTACATAAGTTCCATCGGCTATAATTGGTGTTCCGGATGTATAAGCTAACCCATTCAAGGTTGCGGTCGCATTACTGAACATCGCCGCTTTTGGTGGATTGTTGTAATATGCACCATCTGTTACGCCAGTAACGATTGGAGAAACTGTATTAATGGTAAAAGTAATCGTCGTTTTATTGTTTGCCAAGTCGGTGACGACCAGCGTATAAACACCATCAGCTGTAATCGATGTGCCGGATGTATACGCTAACCCATTCAAGGTTGCGGTCGCATTGCTGAACACCGCCGCTTTTGGCGGATCATTGTAATA
>PHAF01000108.1 GCA_002841605.1 Firmicutes bacterium HGW-Firmicutes-10
GATTTCCATAGTTAAATTATACTCGAAAAAGCCCGATTTCTTGCGATTTCGGGCTTTTTCTTTCCTTTATTTAGAGGCTCTATTCGTTACAGCCCCTTTAAACATTTTTAGCCACATAAACGACGTGATTACTGTATCCCAGACACTCAGATTTCTCGCAGGTATGAAAATGGAAATTCAGCCATTCACGGAACTGCTCCTGTGACATCGCATTGATTTTATCACCTAGAAGCTCCGAAAGCCCATCTGCTGCAAAGTGAGATACTTTCTCCAATCCGGATTTCTTCATTAATTGCCGCATTTGTCCGACAGTCATAAAACAAAAAGGTCCGTCTTTCACTCTAAAAGGTGATTCATATTGATCACTGTTTAGAAACTTTGGATTATATAACATCGTTTCAGTCACAAATACCATATCATTACTTATATAGGCGAAGAAGATGATTCCGCCTTTTTTACATACTCGTTTAGCTTCACTGACACATTGCATCTTGTCCTTAACGGAAGATAGATGATACAAAGGTCCCATGCAAAGAACAAAATCGAAACTCTGATCTTCAAACATAGATAAATCCAGCGCATTAGCTTCTAAGATAGTTACATTCTGCATCATACCGATTGCATTCATCATCTTTATGACATTGGGCTTCGCCAGCTCTACCGCGGTCACATCGTATCCCTTCTCAGCAAGCCACTGAGTATATACCCCCGTACCGGCACCAATGTCCAACACTTTGTCATTTTTACGAATGTACTTTTTAATAAAGTTGAGTGTCGTGTAAAACTCAATACGACTCGCTCTGTTTCTGCTAAGACGCAACTCTTCATTAAATTGCGAGTATAGTTCATTTAGTTCCATGGAATCCCCCTCAAGATAGATTGATTTCATTATCTTAATTTATCTCAGCAAAGTCAAACATCGATGCGAAAATAGTGCAAATTTTCGCCAAAAGATATACAATGAATAATATATTAAATTGTATAAAATTTAATAGGAGGAAAATTATGAAAATCGGAAAAATTATCGCTGTATTAGGGATATTGGCAATGACGGCGGCATTGGTTTATGGATTTACGATTGGAGACTTTGGGGCAGATGGTGCATTGATATTAGCAAATCCCTGGGGGATCGTATCTTTAGTCGATCTATATACCGGTTTTGTTTTATTCTCTATGTGGATTTACTTTAGGGAAAGTAACTTGTTGATTGCTATCTTGTGGATCATTGCCATGATGGTACTGGGATTCTTTACAGGAGCGGTATACGTGCTGTACGCATTTTTAACAAGCAAAAACGACTGGCTCACCTTTTTCCTAGGATCTCGTAAAGCAAAACTTGTATGAACAAGGGAAAAGAAATACTTGAAGAACTGACTTCAGTCTTATCCGGTAAAACATTGGACGCCATTGTTCCTCCATTAATATTTGTAATTATCAACTCCATGTATGGTCTGACCACTGCCATCATCGTTGCATTGATCATTTCCGCATCTTTTGGGATATATAGACTTATACGTAAACAATCAGGGTTATATGCGTTGGGCGGTTCCTTAGGTATCATTCTGGCCGGCGGATTTGCGTATCTGGCTAACAATGCTACCAATTACTTCTTACCCGGAATCGTGACCAATGCTTTTGTGTTGTTGCTTTCCGTATTCACGCTAATCATAGACAAACCGTTAGCAGCTTACGCGAGTCATTTGACTCGCGGTTGGAAGTTGGATTGGTTTTGGCGCAAAGATATCAAACCGGCCTATCGTGAGGTAACGATCATGTGGTCGCTATTCTTTCTGATTCGAACGATCATTCAAGTGACCTTGTTTCTATCAGACAGTGTTGATGCTCTGATTTGGGCAAACACGATCATGGGATTACCGGTCACCCTTGCGGTACTGGTACTAAGCTATGTATATGGTATTTGGCGTTTGAGGAATCTTAAAGGTCCGGGGATCGATGAATATCTGGAAAACAAAAATGCCCCCTTTCGGGGGCAGACAAGAGGATTTTAGAGCGACTTGCTATACGTAAGTCGCTTTTTATGTAGTAACTAACTTATCTCTTTTCCTGATTCTAAACAATTGATAGAATACGACAACCGCGATCAATCCAAATCCGATCATATCTGTTGATAATCCAGAAAGGATCAACGAGATAGAAGCAGCAGCCAATAATACGCGATCAATTATATTTGTATCAGTGAGTAAGTATCCTTGCATAACTGCTGAGAATGCAAGTACTCCAATCAAGCTGGTAGTGAATGCCCAGAAAATTTGACCAGGTTCACCTGTCCATAGCAAGTAAGGAATATAGACAAACATCAGCGGTACATAATAGATTGATAATCCCATACGTAAAGAATACCAACCGGTCTTCCACGTATCGGCACCAGCTATGGCCGCAGCGACATATGCTGACAGACAAACAGGTGGAGTGATTACTGATAGCTGACTTGTCCAGAATACGAAGAAGTGGGCGGTCAATAATGGGACGCCCATAGCGACCAATGCAGGAGCAGCTAAAGTGACTAGTACCAGATAAGCAGATGAGACATTCATGCCCATACCCAAAATGAAACTTGCGGCCATAACCAATACCAAAGCAATCGGTAGATTACCATTAGCAAGTTCAAGTATGATTGAACTGAACTTCATACCTAATCCTGGCAGAGATATTGCAGCAACCAAGATACCGACTGCACCAGCCGTTGTAGCTAATGCCAGAGAACTCTTGCCACCGTCTGCCAAAGCATTGAATAAATCTTTAAAAGACATTCGAGTTTCTTTTCTGATCAATGAAGCAACATAGCAGCTTACGATTGCCCAAACACCTGCCATTGACGGTGAGTAGCCGTTAGCTAAGAAGTAAATAATAACACCGATCGGAACAAGGAAATACCATCCCTTTTTAAAGACATCCCAAACCTTAGGCAGTTCATCAACAGGAATCCCCTTTAAATCAGAACGTTTGGCTTCAAGATAGACCATGAAAATCATGCTGAAGAAGAATAGCAATGCGGGTAGAAGCCCTGCCATAGCAATGGTTAGATATGGAACACCAACGAATGCAGCCATCAAGAATGCAGCAGCGCCCATAACAGGAGGCATAAACTGGCCACCAATAGAAACAACAGCTTCAATCGCGGCAGCTACATGAGGTTTATAACCGCGAGATAGCATCATCGGAATCGTTACCGATCCAGTGATTGCTGTGTTAGCGGTGGATGACCCTAATACGGATCCTAGCAGCCAGGAAGATACTACCGCGGATTGTCCTGCACCACCAGTGAAACGACCAACGGCAGCTTTCGATAATTCAACAAAGAAATCTCCGGCACCGGATGCTTTGATAAAACTTCCGAATATTACAAACAGGAATATGAATGTTGAAAACACATAGACTACCGAACCAAATATACCTTCGGTACTAGCATACATAACACTAACGATACGACTTATACTATAGCCGCGATGATAAATTACCGTAGGCATGTATTTTCCAAAGTAGGTATACGCCAAGAATATGATCGCGATGATCGCTAAAGAATTGCCCACCGTCCTACGACTGGCTTCAAGAACAAGAACAATCGCAATAATTCCCATTGCCAACTCTACAGATGTTAATGGAAGTCCCGCATTATTTGCGAACTTCTCAAAATTCATAACAAAATAAGCGACTGTTGCAGTTGATAGTAGTACCAGTACATAATCAAAGATCTTAACAGGAAGACTTGCTTCTTTCTTACGGTTCGGATTAATCAAAAATGAAAGTACAAGTGCAAACCAAATGTACAGTCCACGACTTATCTGGACTTGCCAAAAACCGAAAGCCGCCTGGTAGATAAACACAGCCGAGAAGGCAGCTGCCATAACGCTAATAAACAATGCCTTTTTGTTTTTTAATTCCATATAATTTCTCCTTCTAGGATAATTGTAGCTTGAGAATATGAATTTCGTAGGGGATGACCCTACGAAATTGATTATTTAATAAAACCTGCTTCTTTGTAGAATTTAACTGCACCCGGATGTAATGGTAGTGCGATTTTTTCAAAACGATCCAATCCAGGGGACATCTCTTTGAAAGCTGCTTGAACATTCGCTAAATACGTACGTCCACTGTCGCTAAACATCGTCTTCAGCATCTCATAAATAACCCATTCCGGAACATCATCATTGGCAACCCAAATTACTGAGTAACCTACAGTCAGCAAGGGTTGTTTAACACTTGTATAAACGCCTGTCGGGACCGTGTAAGAGACGTGGTATGGATAATCTGTTAAGAATTTGTCTACACGGGCTTGGTCTACTGCCAACAATCGCATTGGATGCGATGCTTCAAGTTCAATCAATGCCGGGATTGGGGATGTTCCACCGATAATGAATGCATCGATATGTCCATCGCGAAGAGAGGATGCTGAATCATCGAAACTCAAGTATTCAATATTGATTTTGTCGAACAATCCGACAGAAGTTAAGAATTCTGTAGCAACAGAGGCACTACCTGAACCTTTCGGACCAATAGAAACTTTTTTGCCAATCAAATCATCAAGTGTGAAGATAGCATATTTTTCAAGTGTGACAAAATTTAGAGCTCCATCATGAATATTTGCGACTGCACGCAAACCTTCATATTTTTGGCCATTAAACTCCGCAAGACCACGTTGAATATTGTAGGCTGTCGATCCATAAGCAAATCCCATTTCTGTTTCACCTGATGCCATCAAGCGAACATTTTCGACAACACCTTTTGTTACTTCAGCAGTAACCGATAAACCTTGGATTTCATTGGTTGTCAGAGCCGCAATACCGGATCCGGCTACATAGAATGTACCGCCTTGACCACTGGTAGCGAATGATACATCCGCTTTGCGATCAGTTGGATCACCAGGGGTAGAACAACCCACTAATAGTGCAGCAAGGAGAATTAAGCTAGTCGTTATTATGGAAAATTTTTTCATTTTTTACCCTCTCTTTCCATAGTCTAGTAAAATTATGTAATCAATGCTATGAAATACCAACCTAGATAAGCAAGCGCTTACACTTATTAAATGCAATTGCATTATATCATTGAGTATTTTTGGTTACATTAACCAAAATGCATAAATTTTTGACTAAATCGTTATGCAAGATGCACAATTCGCATAGTGCTTACTGTTTTAACCATTTAATTAGTTTTTTATAAAGATCCAGTGACTCTTGAGACGCTTTTTGATCGAATGCATGCTCACTCATACTGGATGTGAACAACTGTCCGGATTTGCTTTTTCTCTGAAGCAATAGCGATTGCTTATAACTTACATCATAATCAAACTGACTTGCTGCCAGAAACAGTTTTGGAAATTCAGAAACTTCAACATCTATTGTGTATTCTTCAGTTCGATCGTTTATCCCAAGCAGCTGTAACCAGTTTCCTTTTTGTCTTGAATAAACATACAATGGATACCTTTTTCTAAGATCGCTCACAAACAATGGTATGTCCTCAATCGCTGACTTAACATCATCGAACGTCATCTTCGGATATCTTCCATAATGATCGCTCGCCTTTTTAAACTCTGCGTCTTCGAATGTACTATATCCATAAAAGACGATTACGCTTTCGGGTACCTTCTTATTCATCTCAATCATTCGCTTGGTCAGAAACAAAGCAAGATAACCTCCTGCCGATCGACCAAAAAGGATATAATCATTTGACAGGTTCATTATATGATGATTATCTAAAAACCATAGCAACTGCATTTCAATGAAGTCGCAAATCTGCGGTAATTTCATTTCTGGTGCTTTGGGATAATCCATACAAAGTAAATCAAACCCTGCCTTTGTGAAATGATCTATGGCATGCGATGGAAGGTCATCTTTACTTCCAAAGATAAACCCTCCGCCATGATAATATACGATCGTTTTATTCACACGATTACTCATCGCCCGGTGCAAGGAGGCCTGATGATGAAATCCATTTATTTCAAAGCCGATCGTTTCCATATTTATATTACGAATATACCGATCCGTTACGAACTAAAAAGACAGGTGCATTTTGATATGCGATCACTTCATTGACAGACAGGGCATCCAAAATCGTTACATCCGCACGATTGCCAATCTTGATTCCATAATTCTCAACGGAAAGAACTTTTGCTCCACCTGCAGTGATCATCTCAAAAATCTGATCAACTGAAGGTTTGTCTTTTAAATCAGCCTTGTAAAACACAAAA
>PHAF01000109.1 GCA_002841605.1 Firmicutes bacterium HGW-Firmicutes-10
AGTGGTTATCCATCGAAGAAGACCGCCGTCTGCAAATGCGCCTGGATGCCCGCAAACAAGTCGATGTTTATGATATGCGCAGTTTCTCAAAGGCCATTGCCGCCGTGTATCAGATGGCCATCGAAAGATATACCAATACATATCGAATTGAAAGTGTTATGATAAAAGATGAAATTGCGGAAATCAGTGCCAGCAACCGCACCGACAAGTTTACGGTAACGATGTTGTCGGATGTCTGTTTGGCAAGAGAGTTGGTGAGAGGCAAGATGGTATCAGAGAAAACCTGGGATGACTATCGTGATGATGAAAAGGTAGCCAAAGCTTATCAGGCGGCCATTAGAAAACTGGCAGTCAAAGACCGTACGAAAAGAGAAATCACAGATTTCCTGAATGAAAATACGGACTGTACGATCGTTCAGATCAATGCGGTTATCGGACATCTGCTTCAACGCGGATATCTGGATGATTTGCGATATACACACTCGATGGTTTTAAATCTTCGCTCATTGCTTATGGGTAAAAACCGCATCATTAAGACATTGAAGGAAAAAGGCATCGATGAGTCATTGATCAACGAAGCATTTTTGTCCGAATCAGAAGACAATGAACTAAATTTGGCTATACGTTGGGCCGAGAAAATTCAACCGACGATCGGTGGGCGATCGTTAATGGCCAAAAAGCAGAAAATACGTCAAAAATTGTTATTACAAGGGTATGAATCGTCCATTGCCGATCAAGCCATGACATTTTTAAGTTTTGAAAATGAGCTCGTGCAAGAAAAACAAAACCTATTCAAAGCAGCATTAAAAGCTGCCAACCGATTGAGCCGCAAATTTACCAATCAAAAAGAATTACGCATGGCCATTAAAAAGGCCTTGGCGACCCAAGGATTTAAGTTTAGTGATATCAATGAAGTCGTGGAAGAAATGGAGCTAGAAAATGAATCAAAAAACAGTGAGTAGTTGGGCGGAAGCCGATAAAATCAATCAACCGGTGTTGATTACACAGTCAACGCGTGGAGTTACGACCGCAGGAGCACCGTATATGTCTTTGGTCGTACAAGATAAAACCGGAAGTATGGAAGGCAAACTGTGGGATGTCAAGGAAGAACAAGTGGCACTGGCCGAACCGGGAAAGATCGTTACGATCGTCGGGGAAGTGCTGAAATATCGCAATTCGTTGCAATTGCGCATTCATAATGTTTTGCCGGTTACAGGTGATTTTGACCCGACTGCTTTTGTCAATGTATCAAAATTCTCCAAGGAATTCTTAAAAGGAAAAATCGATGCTGCCATCGACTCCATTTCCGATGATATTTATCGCGGGATATCCCAAATGTGTATCGAACGGTATGAAAAAGAATTTTATGAATATCCGGCCGCATCAAAAAATCATCATGACTTTTTGGGCGGATTGGCAACCCATGTCGTCGCGATGATCGATTTGGCGGATGAAGTATGCAAACGCTATGAAATACTTAACAGAGATTTACTGATTGCCGGGATTTTGACACACGACTTGGGAAAAATCATTGAGTTATCCGGTCCGGTATTGACGGAATATACGATGCAAGGCAAATTGCTCGGCCATATTTCGATGATGCAATCCATCGTTTATGAGTTGGCGTTAACTCAAAACTGGCAAGACACCGAACAAATCACATGTTTGAGACATATGATATTATCGCATCACGGACAGTATGAATACGGATCACCGGTACTGCCGATGGTTGCGGAGGCCGAGGTATTGCATTTGATCGATAATCTCGATGCACGTTTGAATATGTTTGAAAAAATGTTTGAAGTGACGGAAGTCGGACAGTTCTCCGGTCGTATCTTCTCATTGGAAAACCGCAGTTTCTATCGCACAAAATGAAAAAGGGTTAACCCCTTTTTTCATTACTCCTTATTGAACCGTATGATTTGAAATGCTTGTATGGCCATGCTTATCAGATTGGCAATGATTACAATAACGACCACATTGCGCTGAACCAATATCCACAGATTAGCAAGTTCACTACTGTTAGGGGCTATTTGAGTGGCTAGTTGAGCATTGAAGATGTTGCCATTGATTAATACGTAAGCAAATAGGATCAAACTGATTAGATTCAAAGCTAATCGGACCCACATGGTATTCTTTGTTTGATTGCGAATGGCCATCGCCACACCGTCACTGATCGCATTCAATGCGATAGCAATAGAGAGTAAAGGTAACCACGAAGAAGCATTTTGAATATTGAATATTGGAACAATTTCCCTTAATACACCATTGTCAAACATATACGCACCCAAGATTTCAAGATTGGTATTTAACAGAAGCAGCAGGATTACAGCGAATATAAATCCGATTAATCCTTCAACACGATCGCTTTTTCTTGCATTGCGTTGTGATTTTGGTAAATCCTTGATACTCCAATCATCTAAATCAACATCGACATTTTTCAAAACTCCAATTTCTTCAAAGCGTTCCACACCTGCAAATATTAGTGTGACCCAGGCAATCGCCTGTATAACGCCCATAAAAACGGAACCAAGCCACTGAATGATTAACTGGATTAAAGAAGCATCCGTAGAAAACAAATACTGGACACTTAAAGCTATGGTAATACCTAAAGCAACAGCACCGGATACGATCTTTGCGATCATCAAATAGGTAGGATAATAACGTGGTCCGATCAAGTAAGCTTTCTTGTCTAAATATTGATCCGCTAGCAACCGCGGATTGCCCATTTTTGATAAAACGGATGCAACAGCATCTTTTTCAGAGATACCACCCGCAGTGAGTTCGTCGACCATATCCAAAATATTGGTAGTCAGTTCTTTTTTGATTTCCGACTGAGATTTTTGAGGCAGGTATCGAATGACTTCCGATACGTAGATAGTAATTTGTTCCATGTTAGTCCTCCCTGATCAGACATTGACTGATGATTTGATTAAGCTGATTCCATTCTGAAGTGAGTTGCTGAAGCAGTTCCTCACCTTGTTGATTGAGTTTGTAGTAGCGTCGTGGCCGGTTTTCATATATATCCCAACTGCTATCCAACAAACCTTGTTTCTCCAATCGTCTTAGGAGCGGGTAGAGTGTACCGGCATCAATGCTCATACCTTTACCAGAAATCTTTTGGATAAGCGAATATCCATATTCCTGTGTATAAAGTTGACTGAGAACAGTTAGAATCAGTGTCCCTCTGCGCAACTCCAATATCAAACTTTCAAGCAATTCTTTGTTTTCTGCCATGTCATCACCTTCCTGTTAGATATACTATACTATGTGGTACACACTAATGTCAATAGAACAATAATAAAAAAACCGGTTTTCCGGTTATTTTTTCAGAATATTCTCCATTCTTTTTATATCAGCGGTCGGATTTTCTTTGAATCGCAATATTAATCCGTCACTCTCATCGTAGCGAGGTATGATGTGCATATGGAAATGCATGACCGACTGACCGGCCGCCGGGTTGGCATTTGTAAGAACATTAACACCTTTCGCATCTAGTTTTCTGACAATGTCTTTGCTCAACATCTGTGTGACAGAAATGATCTTACTTAAAAGCACAGGCGGGCAATCGAGGATATTATCCACATGCTCCTTTGGCATGACCAAGGTATGTCCATCCGTTACCTGCGCGATGTCCAGCATGGCAAACACATCCTCATCTTCATACAAAATGGAAGCCGGTATTTCTCTATTTATAATTTTACAAAAGATACACATATAAAGTCCTCCTTGTAGATATTTTAGCACATTCGTAAAAATATCGAAATGTGCTTATTTTTTTCATAGATTTACGATACAATATAACAAACACAGCGGGGAAAGAAAATTGGCTAAAAACACAAAAATCAATGAAAGCGATATTTTTGAACACATCCGGCAGGCCGAATCTTTTGAGCGAACATCCGTAAAGGATATGATGGAGCATGCTCAAGCCGCTTGTCTTCTTTCTGAAGAGGGAGGCTTCCAGCGCTTGATGTTGCACAGCCGCTATTTAGTCGGCAAAGCGCACATGCGTTTGGGGAACATGGAAGAAGCCAATCGTGTACTGATGGAATCGTTTGAACATGCTAAAAAAGCGCAGGAACTGCTTCTTGAAGCTGAAATTCTCAATGCTCTGGGCACATCTCATGTGTATCTTCGTTTTTATGATTTGTCATTTTCCTACTACCAACAAGCGCTGGTTGTCGCAAAGAATCTTAAGGATGAAATACTGATCGCTAAAATATTGAACAATATCGGGGAAATTTACAATGAACTCGGGGATTTTGATCAAGCCCTCGAATATTACCAGAAGAGCCTGGACTACTTTGGAAATCATCACTTAAGGGCAACCCAGATTGTCAATATCGCGACGGTATACCTGAAGAAAAATGATTTACAAAAAGCAGAGGTACTTTTGATTGAAGGAGCAGAGGTCGCTAAGCAAAACAATGATTTGATGATGAAATCGGTGTCTTTGAAGTACTTAAGCGAAATTGCCAGAAGAAAAGGAAATTATGCGGATGCTTCCGAGTATCTTACCCGAAGCATCGCCATTTATCGTGAGACCAACGAAATGTATCACGTTGCTGAGGCATACCTGGAATTCTTTAATATACACATGGATAAAATGGAGTATGATCTGGCCAAAAACGATTTGGATGAATCTTTGAGCATTGCTCAGGAAATCGGATCATTGCCTTTACAAGCAAAAATCTATCCGGCGTTTGTTTATCTTTATGAGCAGAAAAACGACTTTATTAAAGCATTGGAGTATTCCAAACGAAAATTCGCGGTCGATGAAGAAATCGAAGAAAATGCCCGAAAACTCAACTTGCGCGGCTTGCAGGTTCAACTGGAAGCTATGACATCCTTTCAGGAAAAAGAAACTTACCGGCTCTTAAACGATCAACTTGAAAGAAAAGCGAGCGAACTGTCTGCTGCCTATCATTCATTGGAGTTCATCAGTGAGATTGGCAGACAATTGACATCGTCTACGGACTTGGAGTTTATCTATCAGCTGGTATATAAAGAAATACGATCCTTGATTAATATGAATGTATTTAACATCGGAATTCACAATCTTGAGGCACAAACGATTGATTATAAATTCATCATGGAAGATGATCAACGGATCATCGGAAGGTCAGTTGACTTAAACTCGACAACCAGTTTTGCGGTGTGGAGTTTTAAAAACCGCAAGAGCTTACTCATTAACTCCCGTCAGGAAGATACGATTGAATTCGTTTCCGAAGTACGCTCATCGTACGGTCAGCCAATGGAGGCCATCATGTTTGCTCCGTTGTTTTGGGAAGACAAGACCTTGGGTGTCATATCGGTACAAAGCCGTACTCCCAATGTTTTCTCGACCCAATCGCTAAAAACATTGGAAACTTTGGCATCGTATTTATCCATTGCTCTAATCAATATCAATCAGGCCATGGAACTGAAGGAAGAGATCAATAAACGTATGAAGGCGCAAATGAAACTTCATGAGCTCAACATCGAACTTACCAATCTGTCCAAACAGGATCCAATGACCGGTTTAGCCAATCGCAGACATTTCGATGAGTATCTCACACTGATATTTGAGAATGCCCGGCGCAGCGGCGTGCCAATATCCATGTTGATGGTCGATGTCGATCACTTCAAACAAATCAATGACTATTATGGACATTTGACCGGTGATGAGATCGTTCGACACTTCGCGAAGATCATTCAGTCCTGCGTCAACCGCTCTACGGACCTAGTCGCCCGATTCGGCGGAGATGAGTTCGCAATCATACTTAATGACACGAACTTATATGGAGCAAAACTGATAGCCCAGAAAATCCGCCAAGCCATTTCCGATTCGGATGTCGGTTTGATTCCCAAGCGCAATCAAAGCAAGGTAACCTTATCGATCGGCATTGCATCCGGCTATGCCGGCCAGTTCACATCCTCGTTGGAACTGGTAAAAAAAGCCGATGATGCTTTGTATCGGGCTAAAAATACCGGACGTGACAAAATTTGCGTAGACAATGAAAATGAATAAAAAAATACGGAGCACGCGCTGAAGAAGTATAGTAAAAGTAGACACTCAAGAAAAAACAATTCTTGAATCATGTCTACTTTTTTCATAGGATGAAAGAAAAGGAGGAACCTATGGCAAG
>PHAF01000110.1 GCA_002841605.1 Firmicutes bacterium HGW-Firmicutes-10
ATACGCTGACCCGGCTTGACATCGATGTTCAACTGTTGGATAAACACATTGTCCGGCGAATAGCCGAAGGAAACATTTTCAAAGGTAACTGAACCTTCGACTTGATCGAGGGTGGCTGGGTTTGTAGTTTCTTTCGGTTCTTCACTTTCATCCAAAAACTCAAACACCCGCTCCGCCGCAGCGACCGTGGATTGCAATACATTGGCAATTTGGGCGGTCTGATTGATTGGTTGAGAGAAGTTGCGTGTATATTGAATAAACGACTGAATATCACCGACCCGGATCTTACCGTCAACCACCAGATAACCACCCAATACCACCACCGCCACATAGGACAGATTGGAGATAAAGGAAATGATCGGCATCATCATCCCGGAAATAAACTCCGCTTTCCACGTCGTTTCGGTGAGGGAGTCACTGAGCTTATCGAACTTCTCGATCGAACGGGTTTCAGCATTGAAAGCTTTGACGATGCTGTGAGCCCCAAAGTTCTCTTCAATCATGCCATTGAGCTCACCCAGCTTGGCGGCTCGCTGACGGAAAAAGTTCTGTCCGACCTTAACGATTGAACCGATCAAAATCAAACTGACCGGCAAACTGATCAAAGAAATCATGGTCATGGGAACATTGATAAGCAACATCATGATAAGAATACCGATGACCGTGGTCACCGAGGTTACCACCGAGGTCACGGACTGTTGTAAGGAGTTAGCAATCGTATCGACATCATTGGTAATACGGCTCAAAATATCTCCGAAAGGTTCACTGTCATAATATTTTAAGGGAACCTTACTGATCTTTTCGGTAATCATCCGTCGAAACGTATAAGTAATCTTTTGGGCTACACCAGCCATTAAGAATGATTGAAAGTATGTAAATGCGGAGGATGCGATATACAAAGCCAACATGATCAATAACATCTGGGAAACATAGCCCATATCGATGGAAGCTCCTGGAACACCCATGGCCATCATCATCGCACCTTCAAAGATTTTTGAGGTTATATCCCCTAACAGACGAGGAGAGAAAATAGAGAATATCGTTCCGGCAATGGCCAGCAAGAAAATAAATATCAACTGAATCCAGTAATCCGAGGAGAAACGGACAAGGCGCATCAAGGTCGATTTAAAGTTTTTCGCCTTGGCTCCGCCATGCATCGCCATCATTGGACCACCGCCCATACGTGGACCGCGCGTCATGCTAATTCCTCCTTGCTCAGCTGCGAAGCAGCGATTTCCAGATATACCGGACATTGTTCCAATAACTGATGATGTGTGCCGCTACCGACGATCGCACCGTTCTCAAGTACGATGATCTGATCGGCATGGCGGATCGTACTGACCCGCTGACCGACAATCAACACGGTCGCATCAGCTAATTTATCTTTCAGTGCTTTGCGTAAAAACGCATCAGTTTTATAATCCAACGCGGAGAAACTGTCATCAAAGATGTATATTTCCGGCTTCTTCGCCAATGCTCGGGCAATGGACAGACGTTGTTTCTGACCGCCCGACACATTGGTAGCACCTTGAGCAATCAAATATTCCAAGCCTTCGGCTTTCTCAGCGACGATTTCCGATGCCTGGGCGATTTCTAATGCTTCAACAATATCTTCATCCTTCGCATTCACCGTTCCATAACGGATATTACTGTCAATCGAACCCGAGAACAACACACCCTTTTGCGGGATGTAGCCGATTTTATCTCTGAGTGTCGTTTGTTTATAGTCGCGGATATCAATGCCATCGATCTTGATCGAACCGCCCGTAACATCATAGAACCTTGGAATCAGGTTAACGATCGTGGACTTACCGGAACCGGTCGAACCGATAAATGCGGTCGTCGTGCCGGCTTTGGCCGTAAAGGAAACATCACGAAGCACATCTTCCTGTGCATCAGGATAGCGGAAGTACACATTTTCAAACGTGATTTCCCCGCACAGTGAACAGTCATTGGTCTTGGGATACTCAGGATCGTTGATTTGGGGTTCAATTGCTAAAACCTCGGCGATACGCTTTCCGCTGACGGCGGCACGGGGATACATAATAAAGGCCATCGATAACATAACAAAGGAGAATAACATGGAAGTCGCATATTGAATGAAGGCCAACATGTCACCGACATTTAAGGTTCCGGCGTTGATGCGATCGGCACCAACCCACACGATTAAAATGGTGGATAAGCTCATGATCAGCATGATGCCCGGAAACATAAAGGACATGATCTGTTGTAATATCGTACTGTTGACCCGTACTTGCTCACTGATGTCATGGAATTTCTCTTGTTGAGTGGGTTGGGCATTGAAGGCGCGGATGACCCGGATGCCGGTCAAATTCTCACGGGCAGCCAGATTCAGTTTGTCGATTAAGGTTTGGACCAGTTTATAACGTGGTGTAACTAAGGAAAACAGCGTCACGATCATAAAGACGAGCAGAGGAATGACCACGGCAAATATCCAGGACATCGATGCGTTGAGCGCATACGCTTTAGAAAAGCCGATGATCGCATACAACGGTGCTGATATCATCATGCGCAGCATCATGGTAATGATCATCTGCACCTGTTGAACGTCGTTGGTATTGCGTGTAATCAGAGAAGCCGTCGTGAACTTTTCAAACTCGATGAGTGAGAAGTTTTCGATTTTAACAAATAAATCCTTTCGAATACGATTGGATAAGCTCGCGCCGATGCGCGCTGAAATGAAGCTCACCGTAATGGCCAACGCGGATACAGCCAGGGCAATCAACAACATCTGCGTACCAATCTGAATGATCAAAGGGATGTCTTTACTGAGAATTCCTTCATTGATGATGCGACTCATATAGTCCGGCAATTCGAGTTCGAGCAGGGTTTGTGAGAATACCAACACAAAGATCAGCGGGATCTGCCACCAGTAAAATTTTAAATAACTAAATACTTTCTTCATCGGTATTCTCCTTTGTTTGATTGGATAAGAGGGTATTGGCCTTTTCCATTAGTTCTAACAACAGCACAAAATCGTCTTGCATCTGTTCTTTAAGCAAGTCAATTTGCTTTTGATACATGTTGCAATTCGCCCTAAAGGCTTCCATCGCTTTGTCTTGAATCACGATGCGCGTTTTACGGCGGTCGATCGGATCAAACTGGCGGGTGATATATCCCATTTTTTCCAGTTGATTGAGAATCGGCGTAATGGCGGGACGCGAGAGATTGAGTGCTTTACTGATTTGTGAGGGAAAAGGGGAACTTTTGTTTTGATCGACAAAATGAGAGATCATCATCAGTACCATGATTTCACTTGGCCGCAAATCGCTTTGTCTTGGACGCGGTTTGAAATTGTGCATGAAACGATGAATCACTTCGGTGTCTTTGTCTGTGTGAAATCTGTGAAACATATTCACCTCCAATTAGTTAAGTAACCTTAACTATTAATCAACATGTATTATACTCCTCTTATAAAAAATGTCAAATAAGGTACTATAATAGTTTTTGACCGTTTGACATCAATGGGAATTTGTTCTATACTTTTCTTTGTTAAAGGGAGTAAACACCCCAGTGGTTCAGTGTTCGTCAACACGGCAATTTGCCCGGATACTGTGTGAAGCTTGAGACTTTATCAGCGGGTAGAGTCTTTTTTTCTACCGAAGAGGAGAAAACATGGAAAACGAAAAACAATGGCATCATGTTTCAATTGAAGAATCGGTCAAAGGCATCGATGTAAAAAAGGGATTGAGTGAAAGTGAAGCAAAAGAGCGACTGACAACGTTTGGTTATAATCAGCTGGACGCCGCGAAGAAAAAGAACTTTTTGATTACGATTCTTGATCAGTTTAAAGATGTGATGATCATTATTTTGATCATTGCGGCAATCATCAGCGGATTGTTGGGTGAAGTCGTTGATGCCAGTATCATCATGGCTATCGTCATCATCAACGCCATTTTGGGATATATTCAGGAAGCAAAGGCGGAAAATGCGCTCAAAGCCCTGGAAGATTTATCCGCTCCGACTTCGCGGGTATTGCGTGGCGGTGAAGAGAAGGTCATTACCAAAAACCTTGTGGTTCCCGGAGATATCCTCATTTTAGAAACCGGCGATTTGGTCAATGCGGATATGCGTCTGATCAAGACCAGCAGTCTTCAGATCCAGGAAGCCTCACTGACCGGGGAGTCGGTGCCGGTAACCAAGGATGCTTCAAAAATCATAGCTGAAAAATCACCGTTGGGTGATCGTTTGAATATGGCTTATGCTTCCGGTCAAGTGACCTATGGTCGCGGTATCGGACTCGTTACGGCAACCGGAATGAATACGGAGGTCGGAAAGATTGCGACCATGCTCAGTAAGAGCGAAGTCGAACTGACACCACTTCAAAAGCAATTGAATCAATTAGGAAAAGTGTTGGGAATCGTGGCGTTACTGGCATGCGGAGCCATATTTGCTATAGGTGTCCTCGAAGGCAAAGAGCCCTTTGAAATGTTTTTGACAGCTGTATCCTTGGCGGTAGCCATCATCCCCGAAAGTCTTCCGACGGTGGCAACCATCGTTTTGGCGTTGGGTGTTTCGCGGATGGTTGAGCGCAATGCCATCATTAAGACATTGCCATCGGTAGAAACCTTAGGTTCGACGACGGTCATCTGTTCCGATAAAACCGGAACGTTAACGCAAAATAAGATGAAAGTCGTGCGTACCTGGGTCAGTAATGATCAACATTTAGAAATATTGGCATTGGCCAATCGTTTGTGCAATGATGCCCGTCTGGTCGATGACGTTTGGCAGGGAGATCCGACCGAAACCGCGTTGGCCGATTGGGCGGATGATACGATTGATGAAAACACGTTGAAACAATATCCCCGGATTGCGGAGATTCCGTTTGATTCCGGGCGTAAACGTATGACAACGGTTCATAACTATAAAGAAGAAACCTTGGCCTATATCAAAGGCGGAGTCGATGAAGTGTTAAGCATTGCGACCCATATTCTTGACAATGGCAATATTCGGGCAATCAATGATGCAGATATCAAAATCATCCGACAACAAAATCAAACGATGGCAGAGGATGCGTTGAGAGTTTTGGCAGCGGCGTATAAAGTTGTTGACGGCGAGGTCATCGATGGTGATATGACCTTGGAAAGCGATGCGATATTTATCGGGCTGACCGGCATGATCGATCCGGCGCGTCCGGAAGTCACCGAAGCAATCGCCAAATGTAAGCAAGCCGGGATCGATGTGGTCATGATCACCGGAGACCATGCCTTGACGGCGAAAGCAATCAGTAAGGAAATTGGCTTGCTGAAAGAGGATATGTTGGTGATCAGCGGTGTTGATTTGGATGCCATGAGTGACGACGATTTGTTTAATCAAGTGAAATCGATTGGTGTATACGCCCGCGTATCTCCGGAACATAAAATGCGTATCATATCCGCGTTTAAACGTCATGGCGATATCGTCGCGATGACGGGTGATGGAGTCAACGATGCTCCGGCACTGAAAAAAGCGGATATCGGGGCGGCGATGGGAATCGTGGGTACCGAAGTTGCGAAAAGTGCGGCGGATATGGTATTGACCGATGATAACTTTGCGACAGTGGTCGCGGCAGTTGAAGAAGGTCGTCGCATCCGCGACAACATCACCAAAGCCATTTCCTATTTGCTCAGCTGTAATGCCGGCGAACTGTTTGTGTTGTTGTTGGCGGTCGTGCTTAACTGGCCGTTACCCTTATTAGCTATCCATATTCTTTGGATTAATTTAGTGACAGATTCACTTCCGGCGTTAGCGTTGGGTGTCGATCCGGCTCAAGAAGGTATTATGAGTCGTAAACCCGATACATCGAAGTCACTGATGGGTAAGTCTATGGTCATCCGTATCTTATTGGGTGGCACGATGATCGGAGCTGTGACGACGGTAGCATTCTTGTTAGGTAATCAAATCAACATTGAAAGCGGCCGTACGATGGCCTTCTCAGTGCTTGGATTCTCGCAGTTATTCTACTCATTCTACGTGCATTCCGGTGCTATGACCTTGTTTAAGTCTCTGCTTACCAATAAATACTTAGGATTGGCAATTATTGTGAATATGGCGATGATGTTTGGGGTCCTATTGATT
>PHAF01000111.1 GCA_002841605.1 Firmicutes bacterium HGW-Firmicutes-10
AACTGACGTTGTTTTGATGGAGATTCCTGGTGCCAAAGTATTCAAGAAAGCGGCTGTATTCAAACCGGTTCTTGATGCGGATGTTGTCATTAACCTGCCGAAAATGAAAGTTCACTTGGCTGGTACCGTAACTTTGGGTTTGAAGAACTGGAACGGTATCATTCCTAACTATCATCCGGATGCTCAGCAACAAGGAGCTCACCGCATTGAACTCGGTCAGAAAATGGCTGATCTGTATAAAGTACGAAAAGCTGATTTGACGATTTATGATGCCATCATCGGTATGGAAGGTCAAGGACCTCATGCCGGTACGCCGATTGAAATGAATTTGATCTTGGCTGCCCAAGACACCGTCGCCGGTGACTCGGTCGCATCCGCCATCATGGGATTTGAACCGATGGAAATCCCGGCCGTACGTTGTGCCGGTACCGAAGGTTTGGGCGAACTCGATTTGAATAAAATCGAAGTCGTCGGTGAATCGATTGCTTCTGTCAAGAAATTCTTCAAACGTCCAAACGGAGATCCGATCGGTATGTACAATGGTTTGACTTGCGCTATGCAACAAACCTGCCCGGGTTGTTATGTCAATGTCCGTGGCGCATTGGACTCCTTTGCTAACAGTGGAATCGTTATGAAAGACTTCTTGAAAGCAGCCGGTGAAGTTGTTGTTATTGCCGGCGGCGTTCCGGATTTCGATCCAAATGATGCCGTAGGTAAGAATGTATTCGTTTGCGGCGATTGCTGGGAAAAATTCGAGTCTGCCGATAATGTCCGTAAAGCTGCTAAACTTGCCAAATCTGTTACTTACTATCCGGGTTGTGCTCCGGTTTACATCTTTGCTCAACTCAATGGCGATTTACAGAAATTAGCCAGAGAAAGCGCAAAATAGTTAAGTTCGCAACCAATCAATGAATCATTCGGTGAGGATGGCTGATACAGTCATCCTCATCATTCGATAACCCTTCAACAAGGAGATATTATGCCGATCGACATTCAAGTCATTGATTTAAAAGAAATGGAATACCGTCAGGCATTTGCCATTCAGGAAGAGATTGTTCGCGGGTGCGATGAGAGAATTTATCCGGATACGATCATCTTTCAGCAAAATCATCCGGTCATCACGCTGGGTCGCAGCAGTGACTGGCAAAATCTGTTAAAAAGTGAAGAAGAATTACGAACACTCGGCATTGATGTCGTGCTTGTAGACAGGGGCGGAGATATAACGTATCACGGTCCCGGACAATTGGTCATTTCGGTTTTGATACATATCAGAGATCATTCTTTGGGCGTACATCAATATCTGCGCAACCTTGAACAGGCAGTTATCAATACGCTGCATTTTTATGGCGTAAAAGGGGAGCGACTGCAAGGAAAAAGCGGTGTATGGGTCAATAACGAGAAAATCGCTGCGACCGGTATCGGTGTTACTCACGGAATCACCCGTCATGGAATTGCCATAAACATTGAGCCGAATTTGACACATTTCTCCTATATCATCCCTTGCGGAATCAGTGAGTACGGTGTGACATCGTTAGAGAAACTAGGTATCAATGACAGAAATGTTGAAACAATCAAAAAACGGTTTTTAGAAGAGTTTAATAAGATTTTCAATACGGCAGTTGTAGCGCCGGTATGGAAGGAAGGAGACTATTAAGATGAAGGTTGAAGTAAAAGTACCTCTTTTTGCGGAAGGGGCCACAAAAATTAAAATCAATCAATGGCTTTTTGAAGTCGGTGATGAAGTGAAAGCGGGAGAAAATCTGGTTGAAGCCACGACCGACAAAATTTCGATTCACATAGAAGCACCAAAAAGCGGCATTTTAGTTAAGAAACTGGTTGAAGAAGACGATACTGTTTTAATTGATCAAGTCATTGCAATTCTATCAGATGAAAAAGAGGATTGATCATGGAACAAATCCATGATAACCAAGTGATCGTCATCACCGGAGCTGCACAGGGAATCGGACTGACGATTGCCAGATATCTCAACCAGCAAGGAGCATTTTTAGCTATTGCGGATATCAATGAAGAAGCAGCTATCAAAGCAGTAAATGATTTACCAATTCAAAACAGCATAGCCATTGGTTGTGATGTCACTTCACAAGAATCAACACTCAACATGGCGAAGGTCGTGTTGGAAAAATTCGGTCATATCGACGTTTTGATCAACAATGCCGGATATTTCCCTGTTAAGCTATTTTCTGATATGAGCTACGCCGAATGGAACAAAGTCATCGACATTAATCTAAACGGGACTTTTTTAGTCACGAAAGCCGTATATCCGATCATGGTGAAGCAGCGCCGCGGAAAAATCATCAATATGGCCTCGGTGTCCGGTAGGGTCGGTGGGGTAGGATTTACCCATTATTCAGCATCGAAAGCCGCCGTCATCGGATTGACAAAGGCTTTGGCGAAAGAAGCCGGCTCGATAGGAATCACCGTAAATGCCATTGCTCCGGGTGTCATTGAGACGGAAACAACCAAAAACGTATTTCCGGGTTTTGCTTTAAAAGAGTATACGAAAAGCGTTCCGTTGGGCCGTTTAGGGACTGAAGCAGATTTGCAGGGCATCGTCTCTTTTATGTGTTCGAGCGGAAGTGATTATATGACCGGACAAGTACTGACCGTCGATGGCGGTTATACCATGATTTAGCTTTCATGAAAATCGCCTATTTTGACTGTAGTCGCGGAATCAGCGGTAACCGCATCATTGGTGCACTGCTAGATGCAAACGTGCCGATCGAATTTTTCCGTTCGATCATTCAACAATTATTACCTGAAGAGAATTATCAGATTGATTATCGGAAGATCCGTCAATCCGATCAGACCGTGACCTATTTTGATGTGATCTTGCCTCCATATGATCCAAAGCTGAGTTTCGATCAACGACCGAAACGAAATCTTTTCGATATCATCACTTTGATCAGTCAAAGTGATTTGGATGAAAACATCAAAACTAAGAGCGTTGATATTTTTCGAAAACTGGGACATGCGGAAGCGGATGCACACAGATGTTCAATCGAGAACATAGACTTTCATGAAAACGGCGCGATCGATACGATCATCGATGTCGTCTGTTCCGTAGCCGGACTTCATTATTTAAATATTGAAAGCGTCATTTCGTCTGCGCTAAATGTCGGATTCGGAACGATCAACTATCGATACGGCACATTGCCGATTCCTGCACCGGCAACGCAGAGACTTATCAAAGACATTCCAACGTATTCCAACGGAGTTTCCGGGGAACTGGTTACGCCCACCGGAGCTGCCATCATAACAACATTGACGAATCAGTTTCTTGATTTGCCACATATGACCATCGATTCCATTGGATGTGGCCTTGGGAAAATCGAGCAACCGATATCCGAATGCTTGAAAATCATGGTCGGAAGTATATCAGAGGAATAACTGTAAAAGAAAGGGAAACTATGCATAAAAACACAATCAGACAAATTACGTTGGCCGGATTCTTCATTGCCATTGGCTTGATCTTACCCATGGCATTTCATGTATTTGGACCTGGAACGACTTTTTTGCCTATGCACATCCCGGTATTGATTGCCGGATTCTCCTTGAATCTGCCTATGGCCATCTTGGTCGGAATTTTGACACCGATTTTAAGCTCATTATTGACCGGTATGCCGCTGATTTTCCCGGTATTGCCATTTATGATATTTGAATTAGGCGCATACGCAGCTGGAACATCATATTTATATCGCACACTTAAATGGAATGTTTATGTTTCGCTTATCGTGACGATGATCGTCGGCCGAATCGCTGCAATGGCAGCTGTTTGGGTGTTGGTCAATTACACCACCGCAAAACTGCCCAATCCGCTGGTATTCATCACGGGAGCTATTACGGCAGGGATACCCGGGATCGTCATCCAATTGTTATTGATCCCGCCCATCGTCATCTTATTAAGAAAACGAAATCTCATATAAAAATGACGGACATCCGTCATTTTTACTATTTAGCAGCCATCAGCTGAGCGATTTTATTAAGTAACTGCTGATATCCTTGTTGTGCATCTTCGGTATCCATGACAGTTTGTTCCATCGGACACATACCGTTTCTTTCGTTATTGACGATATATGGAACCGTCGTATCATACGTGAAATCAATGTTTTGTTCACTGAGATAATCAAGGGCACTCTCACTCATCATCGGAGTGTAGAGTTTTTTGATTTTCGCGACGATCATCAGCATGGCAGCGGCTTTACCAACCACTTTATCAACGACAACCGCATCCTCAATCACTTCCGGACATTCTCTGAGCCATTTGATCCAAGGCCGGATACCCTTAAGGTTAGACGTCAATACTTGATCGCCTTTACTTAACACACAGACGATATCGTCTGTATTCAATAAAGCTTTCATTTCTTCGATGTTCATGATTTCCCTCAGCATTCTATTACTGTCATTATAGAAGATAACTCAGTGACGGTCAATGATTCATAAAACCAAAAGATTTCATACCGTCAGTTAATTATTATTGCCATTTCTTGATGATCAGTGATACATTATGTCCGCCAAAACCCAGATTGTTGCACATGGCATACTGGATATCTTCTTTTTGAGAAGCCTGGGTCAAAACATGGATATCACACTGAGGATCCTGATTTTCAAGATGAATGGTAGGCGGCAGCCAACCCGTCAACAACGCTTTGACACAAAGGATGGTTTCCACTGCTCCGCAAGCTCCCAAAAGATGTCCCATATGAGACTTTGTGGAAGATATCGCAACACTATGAGGTTTGAATACCTGATTGATGGCGATGGCTTCTGTTTTGTCGTTTAAAGGAGTCGATGTCCCGTGAGCATTGATATAACCAATTTCTGATGAAGATATCTTTGCTTCCTGCAGTGCGATCTTCATCGCTTTGACAATGCCCGCACCATCCTCACTGGGAGCGGTCATATGATAAGCATCACAAGCACTTCCATAACCCACGATTTCCGCGAATATTTCGGCATTGCGGTTTAATGCATGCTCTAAATCTTCAATGATCAAAGTCCCGGCACCTTCACCCATCACAAATCCCGAACGATCGATATCAAAAGGGATGCTTGCCCGCCGTTTGTCCGTGCTTTCACTCAAAGCACGCATAGCCATAAAACCACCGACACCCAACGGTGTGATCGACGCCTCACTGGCACCCGCGATCATGATATCTTGTTCTCCATATTTAATGCGATGAAAAGCCTCGCCGATTGAGCTGGTACCCGCCGCACAACCGGTAACCACACAGGTGCACTCACCCATCGCCTGATGATCGATCGCTACGATTCCGGCAGCCAGATTGACCAAGGTCATGGGGATGAAAAAGGGGGATACCCGCGTCACACCTTTGGTGATCATGCTTTCCATAGCTTTTTCAAAAGAACCAATTCCACCGATCCCGGTCGACATGATGACACCAAAACGATCTCTGTTGATGGATGCGGTATCCAGTTTAGCGTGATCGACGGCGATTTTCGATGCGATCCTGGCAAACTGCGTATAACGGTCATTAAATTTTAACTCGCGGGGACTGAAATATTCGTCCATATTCAAATCTCTGACTTCGGCAGCAAGTTTCACCCGATAATCGGAGGTATCAAACGATGAAATCGGCTCAATCGCGCAATCCCCGTTCAGTATCCGCTTGTAAACCTGGTCAACATCATGTCCTAACGGTGTAACGACGCCCATGCCTGTAATGACTACTCTTCGCATGTCGATCCTCCTTTTTCAATCGTTCCGATTTTTCTGAATTTCTGATAGCGATGCTCAAGCAATTGATCCACCGGCATCGCTGAGAATTTTTCGAGATAGGATTGAATCACGACTTTGCACTGTTGTGCCACTTTATTTAAATCCATGTGTGATCCAATCGATGATTCCTCAATCACGGCATCCGCAATTTGAAGTTGTAATAAGTCTGAAGATGTCAGTTTGATGATTTCTGCGGCTAACGGTGCTTTACTCTCGTCTTTCCATAATATACTGGCGAATCCTTCCGGCGATAATACCGAATAAATCGAGTTCTCTAGCATAATAATCGCATCAGCGACACTAAGCG
>PHAF01000112.1 GCA_002841605.1 Firmicutes bacterium HGW-Firmicutes-10
AACAATCGGTCGACCGTATCGCAGCATTGGGTGTCAATGTCTTCAAGATTTCTGATCAGCTAGACAAATTTGAAATTGCTAAAAAAGCCATAGAAGCAATGGAACAGTTCTTTGCTTCATTAGGCATTCCAATGCGCTTGCGTGATGTGGGTATCGATGAAGAAAAGTTTGAACTCATGGCCGAAAAAGCCGTGAGGTATGGTGCATTGAAGCATGCCTATGTACCGATGACAAAGGAAGATGTCATCCAAATCTATCAATTATGTAAATAAGCGGGTCTCCCCGCTTATTTTTCTTTGATCCACACTTCTTCGACTTCACCGATGATCATGGTATGAATATCCCCGTTGGGATACATTTTTCGTTTGATATCCTCATCGATGTTTCGCTCTTCAAACGGTTGAGTCATGATTTTTTTGCACTTGATGATCAGTTCGGCATCATCGAAATACAAAGCTCCTTTATCAATATGATAAGGGATTCCGCATTCCTTCAGTTTATCTCTGTCGCGACCGCTGATTGATCCCAGGTAGTTCAATACCGGGCGGTGTTGTTGAGAGAAGAATGAAAGAGTGAAATGACTGTCACTTTCCAAAAGTTGATGCGTATAGCGGCTCGGACGTACATATATCGTTGCAATCGGCCGATTCCATAACGTGCCAATCGATCCCCAGCTGGCCGTCATGGCATTGACTTTATTTTTTGCTACGCCGATCAAGCACCACTGATAATTAAATAGAGAGAAAGATGAGACATTGAGTTCGGATAAGTGGATTTGTTTCATGGGTCACCTCGGTTATATTCCTATTTTAACACAAAAGGCACATTTCTGTGCCTATGGTTGAATTTTGAAAGTAACGACTCCGCTGGTTATCGACACTCGGTAATCATCACGTCCATTCTGATATTTATATGGGGAACTAGAGGATGCGCCTGGCCAATTGGCATTGAACAATCCTGAAGTCTTATCAACGGTTACCTCAAAGTCCGCTTCCTTGACAAACGTCATTTCAATCAGACCCGAAGTCATGTTTACATCCAGACCAGCCGGTGCACTTTCAAGCAGATTTGCGCGGATACGACCGCTTGTCATGACTGCTTTCCAACTTTCCCTAACGACTCCACTAAACGAGGTGTCCCCGGAAGTCATTTTGAGATTTAAATTGTCCGTAACTACTTGATCGAGTTTCAGATTACCGCTTGTTACATCGATAATCAGTTCTTCACTAATTGTATTTTTAATGTCGAAATTCCCGGAAGTAGCTTCTAAGTTCAACTTCTTAGCTTGCAGATTTTCGATGATATATTCACCGGAAGTGGACTCCATATCCAATCTTTCGTACAGTTTCTCAGGAAGATATAACTCCAGATAACTGCTTGGCGTAAAGAAGGTAAAGATGTTCCATACGGATTTGATGCGGCTTTTGATGGTTAGCTTACCGTTATTTACGGTAACGGCTGCCCATTGCTTCATCTCTAAATCAAACTGAGATTTCTCGACCAATTGAAGCTTACCATCAGTCGCCTTTTTAATATGTACGCCTCCGGCGATCCACTCGATTGAAATCGAAGTGACTTCGTCGTTAACGGTTTGTTGTTGTAACTGCTTCATCTCTCCTTTAATAGGATTAAAATTTGTAAACGGGTTGCTGCCTTGTGCAAAGATGAAGAATATGGCTACAGCGCCGGCAAGAACGAATGTCCAGACAACAGCAGTCAATAATGCAACTGTACGCCTACTCATCTTTTTGTCCCATCAAGTACAAAGCTTTGATAATGTTATACACAGCGGCAGCGATAATGAATATGATCCATGAGTAGTGGAAAGCTGAGAAATTGAAGCTTACAAATAAGTAAATCGCTACCACGATCAACCAGTAAGCAGCTCCCAAAGCTCCGTATAGCGCACGATTCTTCGAGTTCTTCGACTTCCACTCCTTAAACTCTTCTACTAATGTTTCTTCTTCTCTGATATATTTCGGTTTGGATGCTCCATTGTAAATCAACAGACCGACACCGGTGGCGATGCAGGTAAACATCATCGCGATACCGAGAGTTGATAAACCAAACTCAGAGAAGATGACGACCATCATCGGACTGATGATAAACAGACCTACCGCAATTGCCACAAGCAATGCGCTCTTTTTGCGTTCTGCCGGAGTAATGACGGAAAGCACGTGACGTTCACGCAACCCTTCGGTCAGCTCACTCAAATCACCGATACCGGCGATAACCGTTTGATAAGCTTCTTCTTCGGTTTTTCCTAATTTCAACTGATCATTAAACTTTTCGACCAGATTGCTGATCAGTTCTTCTTGCAATTCTGTCGACTTCTTGGTTTTAGGTACATCTTCAAATGCCCGTTGAATGTAATTTCTAATTTTTGCGATCATGATTTTCTTCCTCCCTAAATCAGTGAATCAATGAAAAGTTTAGCCTCTTCCCATTCTTGTTTCGATTGTTGATAGAACTTTCTTCCATCGTTGGTGATTGAATAATAGCGACGTCGAGCCCCGGTGGTCTCATCGCCCCAATAGGAGACAATGTGTCCGGCAGCTTCCAACCGTCGAAAGGCTGAATACAAAGTAGCTTCTTTAAGTTCGTAGAGATAATTCGTCTTTTCCTGGATGGTCTTATTGATCTCATATCCATAGCTGTCTTTTTCTAACAGATGTTTCAGGATGATGGTCTCCGTATGCCCTCGCAGGATATCGGATGTAATATTCATGTCATCCCTCCTTTGCAATATCATAATATCAGTAGTTACCTCGCCTGTCAAGGTATATATTATAAAAATGTAAATATTTTTTTGATATACAAAAAGAACCCAATATGGGTTCTTGATTTTACTATGCTCTTAGTTCACTGATTCTCTTGAAAATCAGATCACTCAACTGTTGATGAGATAAACCTTTGTACTCAGCTGGAAGAATGGGTTCACCAAACGATACAACTATCTCTGTATCCGTTCTCTTTTTTTCGTTAAGACGATCGGCATTTATCAATGCCACCGGAACAATTGGTACTTTCGCCAAGGTTGCCGGCAAAAGCGCTCCTACCTTAAACGGTAACAACTGATCCGTTTTGGATCGTGTTCCTTCCGGAAAAATCAGAATGCTTCGTCCTTCTTGTAACTTTCTGGCCGCCGATCGTAACATCGCCACATTTTCATTGAAATCCGCACGATCAAAGGCAATCATCTCGATGTTCTTCGCCCACAGACGTACGACCGGCAACTTATTATTCTCTGCCTTGGAGATATACGTCATCGGATAAGGTATCGAGGCGCTGATCAACAGCGGATCAATGAAACTCTGATGATTACATGCATAAAATACCGTATCTTTGGAAAGATGGTTTTCCCCTGCTACTTTGAACGGGATTCTGTTTATTTTGATAAAACTGACACACCAGCGATGAAGCCAAGTGTATTTTTGTTCAAAGCTCTTGTTTTTCAGGACATGTCCCATGATCTGGGCCTGTATCAGTAAAAGCACCCCCACAAACCACTGAAAGTAGGTCATGTCAGATCGATGGCAAACATCAGTTCACCGCTTGCGGCCAACTGATCCCCCACAAAAGCCTTCGCACTGGCAAACCCGATGGCACCGCGCTGTTGGATTAACTCCACTTCCAAACGCAGCACATCCCCCGGAACGACCTGACGTTTGAAACGGACTTTGTCCATCCCCGCAAAGTAGGCTAGTTTCCCTTTGAACTGCTCCTGAGACAAGAGCAATACCGCTCCGGTTTGAGCCAATGCTTCCATAATCAATACCCCCGGCATGACATGCTTTTGAGGAAAGTGCCCCAGAAAGTGCATTTCATTAGCCGATACCGCTTTGATTCCCACGATTTTCTGATCTTCAATCGAAAGAATCTGATCGACCAGCAGAAACGGATAACGATGAGGAATGATTTGTTGAATCTGATCGGAATTATAGATCATAATCTAGCCCTCCCATTTCTTCAAAACGATTGATGCATTATGCCCGCCAAACCCCAAAGAATTTGACATAGCTACATTTATGTTCTTTTTTCTGCCGACATTCGCCACTACATCCAGATCGCACAACGGATCTTGATTGACTAAGTTGATGGTTGCCGGTACAAATCCTTCTTGAAGCGCTTTGATGGAGATGATTGCCTCAACAGCACCTGAAGCTCCTAACATATGACCGGTCATCGCTTTGGTTGAACTCATCATCAGATTCAAAGCATGATCCCCAAACGCCCGCTTCACCGCCAGGGTTTCCGTTTTATCATTCAACGGAGTACTGGTTCCATGCGCATTGATATAATCGACATTTTCAGGTAAAAGTTTGGCATCCTTAATGGCCAATGTCATCGCCAATGCTCCCATCGAACCATCTTCCAGCGGCGCGGTAATATGATTGGCATCACAAGTCGTTCCATAACCAACGATTTCACCATATATTTTCGCATTGCGTGCCAACGCCGTTTCTAACTCTTCAAGCAAGACGATGGCTGATCCTTCGCCCATAACAAACCCCGAACGATTCTCATCGAACGGAATCGAGGCATGGTTGGGATCATCACCCTCATGCAATGCCCGCATGACCATAAATCCCGCCACACCCAACGGTGTGATCGAAGCTTCACTGCCACCCGCAATCATCCACGTCGCATATCCGTCGCGAATCTTTTGAAAGGCAACTCCGATCGCATCGGTTCCGGCTGCACATGCAGTTACGATGAATGAACAATGGCCATTGGCACCGGCATCGATTGCTACCGAACCCGCCGCCAAGTTAATCAACGTCATTGGAATGAAAAACGGTGAAATCCGGGTTGGACCTTTGTCATTGAGATTGTCTTTCGCATTTTCCAACGAACCCAATCCACCGATTCCCGATCCGACGATCACACCCAGTTGGGTACGATCGATCTCTTCAAGATTTAAGTTTGAATCCATGATTGCTTGTTTTGCGGCTACCCGCGCAAACACCGTAAAACGGTCATTGAACTTCACATCACGTTTGGTGAAATAATGTTCAACATCCAAGTCTTTGACCTGGGCGGCCAATTTAATCCGATATTCATTGGTATCAAATGCGGTGATCGTGTCAATCCCACATTTGCCTGCTTCTACACTTTCCCACAATTGCTCAACAGTGTTTCCGATGGGAGTAACGGCTCCCATTCCGGTAATTACAACTCTACGCATCATTTTACCTCACATGACCATTCCGCCATCAACATTGATGACTTGACCGGTAATATAGTTCGCGGCATCACTTGCTAAAAACAAAGCGACCTTCGCAACATCTTCCGGCTGACCCAAACGAGCCATCGGCACTTGCCCTAAAATCCCACTCTTCACTTCATCGCTCAGAACATCGGTCATTTTCGTTTGAATAAATCCCGGAGCGATGGCATTGCATGTTACATTGCGCGAAGCCAACTCTCTTGCCACACTTTTAGTCAGGGCGATGATACCACCTTTTGACGCCGCATAGTTGGCCTGACCGATATTACCAATCTGACCGATAACCGAGGCCATATTGATGATTTTGCCTTTGCGCGCCTTCATCATTGGTTTCACCACTGCTTTAACACAGTGAAACGTTCCTAATAAGTTTACATCGAGAACATCCGAGAAATCTTCACTGGTCATACGTAATAACAGATTATCCTTCGTGATACCTGAATTATTGATCAAAACATCAATCGAACCAAAAGTTTTCAATGTCAGATCCACCATGGCGTTCACTTCATCTTGCTTCGAAACATCCGCCTTCACCGCAAATGCTTCTACACCAAATTCTTTGCATTGTTTGGTTACATCAAGCGCGGCTTGCTCTGAATGTCCATAGTTCACCACAACATTATATCCAGCCTGAGCAAAAGTAAGTGCACATGCTTTCCCGATTCCCGAAGCTCCTCCAGTCACCAATACGGTCAAATTACTCATACAAGTTCTCGTATAATCCAATTAAGGATTATACATCTCCTTTCTTCTCTAGTTCCAAAAAATAGTTTGTTATAATATTCATGCACTGTGGATTTGT
>PHAF01000113.1 GCA_002841605.1 Firmicutes bacterium HGW-Firmicutes-10
TTCTTGGCTTTAGGGTCATCCAATGCTTTATACGAATCTATCAATGCTACCGGCACAATCGGAACTTTAGCAACGATCGCTGCTTTTAATGAACCTGCTTTAAACTCACCCATCGTATTTCCGTAAGATCGGGTCCCTTCCGGGAATATGACCATGTTGTGGCCAAGGTTCAACCGGTCGGTCAGTTTATGAACCATGGCGATGGAATCTTTGACGGAACCACGGTCAAACATGATGACATCCATGTTTTTGTACCAAACGTTCATAAACGGTATTTTCTTGCTTTCAATCTTGCCAACGGCACTGATAGGCACCGGAGAGGCTGCCAAAAGCACGAATCCATCCAAAGATCCTTGATGATTGACGACAAACAACATGCCGTCTTGAAGGGGGATATTGTTGTCATTTTCAACGACCAATTTGCTTTTTGACATTCTGATAAGCATGCTTGACCATGCCTTAGCCAGTTCAAAACGAACTTTAAACGGTTGTTTGCGGCTTTGAACGGCAGAAATATATACAGCGGGCAGATAAAGACCCATTTTAATCCATAACCAGAACTTTTTCATAACATTCCCTTCTTCTTTTCGTATGTTTTGACAGAAAAATCTGCATAATCAACAGTTTCCGTAACCTCAAACTTTGAGCGATCCCACTTCGGAAAAAACGTGTCACCGTCAATTTCCGTGTCAATATGACTGATGATCAGCTTATCGGCATAAGGCAACGCTGCCTGATACACTTGCGCTCCTCCGGCAATAAAAATCTCTTCAGTACAACCCTGGTTATCGTGTAAGAATTTTTCCAAATCACTGATGATCTCTACACCCTCAAAATGCCACCGGGGATCACGTGTGACAACGAGATTTTTACGACGAGGCAGAGGTCTGCCGATCGCTTCAAATGTCTTTCGGCCCATAACGACGGTATGGTTCAACGTTTTCTCTTTAAAATGCCGCAAGTCCTCGGGTATGCTCCATGGCATCCAACCGTCTTTACCAATGACATAGTTATTACCGATGGCAACGATGATCGTAATCATCAGACGCTGACCTTTCCGGCGATATGCGGATGCGGATCGTATCCGCTTAGTTCAAAATCTTCCCAGCGATAATCAAATATCGATTTATGATGATTAACAATACGCAGTGTCGGAAGTGGGCGTGGTTCTCTTTGCAGTTGAAGATTCACTTGTTCGATATGGTCGGTATAAATATGCACATCGCCAAATGTATGGACGAACTCAAACGGTTGATATCCGCATACATCCGCTACCATAACGAGTAAAAGTGCGTAGGAAGCTATGTTGAAAGGAACGCCTAAGAATACATCGGCAGATCGCTGATATAACTGCAGAGATAGTTTTTTACCGTCACCGCTTACATAAAACTGCATAAATGCGTGACATGGCGGCAATGCCATCCGATCGATCTCAGCCGGATTCCAGGCATTGACGATGTGACGTCGCGAGTATGGGTTGTTCTTCAGATTTTCAATCAAATCCTTAATCTGATCGACACCGAAAAAGTCGCGCCACTGTTTTCCGTAAACCGGTCCTAGATTTCCGTGCTTTAATGCAAACGCTTCATCATTCTTGATTTTTTCGATAAAATCATTGAGTGATTCACCCTGAAAATCCGGATGCTTGATATATTCGGCATACGGCCATTCATTCCAGATCCTTACCCCTTTTAATACCAGCGGGCGGATATTGGTGTTTCCACTCAAAAACCAAAAAAGTTCTTCGGCAACAGACTTAAAATGCGTCTTTTTGGTAGTAAGCAGCGGGAAGCCTTCTTCAAGGTTGAACCGCATCTGATATCCGAAAGTTCCGATCGTTCCTGTTGAGGTGCGATCCTTACGGAGAGCACCATTTTCCAAAACATGTCTGCATAATGTCAAATATTGTTTCATATCATCACCTGTGCTTTCATTATACACAAATGTCGGGTTAAAAAAAACGGTCATGAACCGTTTTTAACCAAATCACCCTTTGGTTTGTAAAAATGAAACTTTCTCGGCAATTACTTCGCAGGTATGAAATTGCTTTTGCTCTTTGGTTTCAAAGGTATTGGCCTGAATGCGCCCTTTGATTCCAACCAGACTGCCTACTTCGCACACGCTGATCGTTGTTTCCGCAACTCCGCGCCACAGTGTGATATTGAAAAAATCCTTCTCATATTCTCCGTGACTGTTTCTGAAATTACGGTCAACTTCCAACTGCAAAGTAGCTACTTTTGCTCCCGAAGGTGTCTCCCTGATTTCAGGCAAAGCAATGACTCGACCGACTAAAACGATTTGATTCAACATAATTTCCTCCTTTGTTGCAAGCAGAATTATCGCAAAAAAGAGATCAAGTTTCAAATCGTCTATTTTGGCATTTTTAGGCAAAATTGGCAAGATAGACCTATAGTTAACGTCAAAAATGCAAGATAACTAGTTTTTTGACTTTTTTAATGAAACGACACATTTATTGTTTAAATCAATGAGATTACGGATCTCTTCGATATCTTCTAGGGTTATATCCTCGACCCATGTAAGACTTTCAAAAAAATCAGCATGAGCGAATGTTGCCCGGATAAACGATATGGCCATGTCTTCAAGATCATTGAGACTGCGGAACGCCTGTCCCAGGTAACGTCGCTTTAATTGTTCAAGCGTCGCTTCCGATATTGAACTCAATACGATTTCTTTGTCCAGAAATTTCTCAAAATCATCGCTTTGCTCTGTTTCGTTGTAAAACATAAGCAAGCCATACCCTTCGCCCAAATCAACTTCAAAACCGAAGAAGTCACTGATGATACCTTTATCCATCCAATCTTGATAAACGGGATTCAGCGGACTGAACGTCGATTCAATGAGCAAACGCAATGCCCACTCCCCCTTTTTCCTCTCAGATTCTTTCTTTAAGTTATGGATGAGCTTGTAGGTCACGGTAGATTTAAGCGATTGCACATCGAGTGTGAACTCATGATTTGTGCGATAAACATGGTTTGGTTCGTTAATTTTGACGGATTCGACCATAGGTACAGGATCAAACTTTTTAGCGGCATGATTTTTTTCGACCAGATCGAATATACGTTGCGGTTGCTCACCGGTTGCTACGACCATCAGCATGCGCTGCGGATGATAATTCAACCGGTAACACATTTCAAGATGTTCTTTGGTGATCGCATTGACACTTTCCTCACAACCGCCGATGTCGTTTGAAAAAGGATGTTCAACAAATAGAGAACGGTAAGTTTCATAGACAAGACGTGAGTCCGGCATTTGGGCATACATACGCAATTCCTGAATAATGATGCCCCTTTCCTTTTCCACGGATTCTTCACTGATCTTTATCTTGCTGACAAAATCCAGCAGCATATTGAGTGGCACTTCAATATCATTTGAGGTAGAGAAATAGTAGACCGTTTCTTCATATGAAGTAAAGGCATTGACGGATGCTCCGGCTTCAGTAAAAGCCGTCATGATATCTCCTTCCTCGCTTTCAAATAGTTTGTGTTCTAAAAAATGTGCACTTCCAGGCAAGATATCAAAAACATTCCCTTCCTTGTCCTGAAGTTTTGTGTGCATACCGCCAAATGGAGTCGCTATCAGTGCACTGGAGCCGATGTAACCGGGTTTATGTATGACAACGACCTTAAGACCGCTGCTTACGATATGCTCGTAGATCGTCTCATTAAAGCGTTGATTCGTTATCTTGTTCATGGTTACCTTCACCTTTCAAAAGCAAGCTCGTAATCCTAGTCATTTTCTTGAAAACCTCTTGAATTTCCTCAAAAGTGACTTTAGTTATATCAGCAATGATTTCCTCTTTGTCAGAATATCTTCCGATCAAAAATATCTGATAGTAATAGTTGATTATGGAACTGGCATCGTCTTCAATCTGACGGATGGAATTGATCATCATCTTTTTACTGGCTTCAATCAATGTCAAGCTCAGTTGACCGTTTTTGACGGTTTCAAGTTGTATGTCCACCAGTTTCTCCACGGTCTTTGCCTGCTTCGCATCGATGCCCGTATATACAAAACACACACCGTCAAAAGTAATCATTTGAGCACCAATCGTGTAACACAAACTGCGTTTCTCACGTATTTCCGTAAAGCAAAGCGATGAAGGCAACTGACCAAAGGCAGTCATCGCAACCCTTAGCGGCCAGTAGTCCTGATCACTGGGCAGTACTTGCGGATTGTAAACCAGAATCAGATTGGACTGATTCATCTGACGCGATAATTCGACCTCTTTGTGCTCAGTGTTTTTTAGACGGTACATCGTTTCGACGTTGTGTCTTTCTCTAAACAAAAAGCTGTTTTTGACCATTTCAGTTATTTCATCTTCATCGACATCGCCGACAACAAACACATCCAAACGACTGTGATCAATCATTTCAGACAAATGCGATTTACATTCATCGACCGTGATTTGATCAAGCAGATCGAGTGATCCCTGAATGTTGATTGACAACGGATAGCCCTTTCCGGCTGTTTCAAATGCCTTTTTCATTGCAAACTGCATGGGATTGTCCATTGAACGTATCAAAACGCTCTTAACATTCTTTTTAGCTTCTTTCAGCGTTTCCTCATTGATCAGCGGATAGCGGATCATGGTTAACATCCAATCAAAAAAGCCATCCAAAATGACCGGCTGATTGACATAACGGCCATTCAAGACTTTTGTTTTAAATTCCGTGCATATCGCACCACCGTATCCGGTATTGCGCACATCGACATAACTGCCATAGAGTTGGTCGGATAAGCGAGTCATATCTTCTTTAGTCAAAGCCTTTTCGTTGCGGTCACTGGCCATTGCGGCAATCAAAGCGCTAATCGTGGCGTTTTTTTCAGAAGACTTTGACAAAAAGCGAAATGAAAAGGAAATATCTTTGAATTTCCCGGTTTTGATAATACAAATATTCAGATTTTCATGCAGTCGTATTGGTTTCATGGTATCCTCCCAGAGTTGCGGGGTACTATACAAAGCAAATAAAAGGTCCTATAATAAAGTCGAAGTAGAGGTAGAAACATGAAAAATAGATCAAATGATTCTTCCTGTCTGATCATCATTGATATGGTCAACGGGTTTATGGTTGAAGGACCGATGGCGGATGCAAGTATCAGAAACATTATCGTTAATATCATTGAATTAATCAAGTGTTTTAAACGATCCAATGCGCCTATATTGGCTTTTTTGGATCGTCATCCAGCCGATGCGAAGGAATTTTCGGCATATCCGGCTCATTGTGTGGCCGGAACATCGGAAAGTGAATGGGTCGATGAATTGAAACCGTATGCTGAAGATGTAACTTTCATCGAGAAAAACAGTGTAAACGGCTTTCTTTCACCGCAGTTTCAAGACTGGCTGAAAACAAACGGAAATTTCCGTGAATATGTCATCACCGGATGTGTGACAGATATTTGTGTGCTACAGTTTGCTTCGACTTTGCAGGCATATATTCATCAGCACAATCTTGACTCGATCGTCACTGTGGTGGCCAATGCCGTTGACACCTTTGATGCACCGAGTCATCCCAAAAAGGATTTCCATGATTTTGCATTGATACTGATGAAACAATACGGCATTAATGTCGTTGAGGAGTTTGTATGTTAAAAATTAGTGAACTGTCCATGCTGACGGATTTCTATGAATTTTCTATGGCTTATGCGTATTTTAAGGAGAACCGTCATGAGCAAATTGCTTATTTTGATATGTTTGTGCGAAGACTGCCTGATCAAGGCGGCTATCTGATTTTTAACGGTTTGCACCGGTTGGTCGAAGTTATCAACAATTTCGCTTTTGATGACGATCAGATCGCTTACTTAAGAAGCAAAAATGTTTTTGACGAAGAATTTCTCACTTACCTGAAAAACATTAAACTTAGTGTTGATATTTGGTCTGTTCCCGATGGAACGGTCGTTTTTAATAATCAGCCGTTAGTCACGGTACGCGGAAATGTCATCGAAGCACAGTTGATCGAGACGATTTTATTG
>PHAF01000114.1 GCA_002841605.1 Firmicutes bacterium HGW-Firmicutes-10
CTTGGTGCACCAGACGGGACTCGAACCCGTACGGTTGCCCACACGCCCCTCAAGCGTGCGCGTCTGCCAATTTCGCCACTGGTGCACGGGGTTGTTTTTGGCGCGACCGATAGGAATTGAACCTATGACCTAGCGCTTAGGAGGCGCTCGCTCTATCCCCTGAGCTACGGCCGCATCTGGTCGGAACGACGCGATTTGAACGCGCGACCCCTACCACCCCAAGGTAGTGCACTACCAAGCTGTGCTACGTCCCGATGCAAAAGGTATTATACAATATAAAACGACACTTGAAAATACATTTGCGAAACAAATAGGGCTATGATACACTAAATTAGTAAAAGGGGGGATGTCTTAAACAACTGAAAACTGAATCACAAGCGCCAGACAATATGTGACGAGGAAAGAGGAGTATCGAAATTTCGGCGGATGCCTCTTCGGCAGCGGATGTCGTCAAACGGGAGTCAAATAAACAACATTGCCCGTCAATCCGAACTTGAAAGGATCATAATCAATATGTGTGGAATAGTCGGCTACATCGGTAAAAACGCTGCAGTAGATATTTTAATAGCGGGTTTATCGAAACTGGAATACCGCGGATACGACTCCGTTGGCATTTCACTTTTTCAAAACAGTAAAATTACAACTCAAAAATCCAAAGGTCGAATCGATGATATGGTTAAAAAGATCGATCTGAGTCAATTTAAATCAGCTCATACCGGTATCGGTCATACGCGATGGGCAACCCATGGCGAACCATCGGACATCAATTCGCACCCTCACGGAACTCCGCGAATCACCTTGGTTCACAATGGTATCATCGAGAATTACATGCAAGTCAAAGAGCGCATGATTCGCAAAGGCTATACTTTTGAATCAGAAACAGATACTGAAGCCTTGGCTAAATGCTTAGACTATTATTATGTCCAGAAACAGAATCCGATACTGGCTATCAAAAAAGTACTTGAAAAAATCCGAGGATCCTATGCCTTGGGCATGATGTTTGCCGATCATCCGGACGCCATCTATGCGGTGCGTCATGACAGTCCGTTAATCATCGGCTTAGGCGAAGATGAAAATTTCATTGCCTCCGATATGACCGCATTGCTGCGCTATACCCGTCGCTATTATCTTTTAGAACATGATGAAATTGCGATCGTAAAGAAAAATCACGTCATCATCCTCAATGTGGACGGTGAAGAAATCCATAAAGAAGTCCAGGTTGCGGACTGGGACGAACAAACGGCTGAAAAGGGCGGTTACCCGCACTTTATGATCAAGGAAATCCATGAGCAACCGGAAGCCTTTATGAAAACATTGCGCGTACGTCGCAGTGGTAACGGTTTTGATTTCAGCGCTGAAAAAATCAGCGATGAGTTCCTCAAAGATCTAAACAAGATTCACATGATTGCCTGTGGTACAGCCATGCACTCCGGCATCATTGCCAAATATCTGTTTGAGCGATTCGCACGCATCAACGTCGAAGTCGATGTTGCATCAGAATTCCGCTATCGCAATCCAGTACTTCATAAAGATGACTTGGTATTGATCATTTCTCAATCCGGCGAGACCGCTGATTCCTTGGCTGCCCTACGCTTAGCGAAAGCACAAGGCGTCAAGACACTTGCGATCGTCAACGTTAACGGATCATCGATTGCCCGGGAAGCCGATGTCGTACTGATGACTCATGCCGGCATCGAAATCGCCGTAGCATCGACCAAAGCCTACTTCGTTCAAGTAGGACTGCTAAGTGCTCTGGCCCTTCATATGGCTAAAGTTAAAGGTGTGATGACACAAGAAGATTACGAAATCAAAGTCAGTGAATTATTATCGGTTGAACATTTGATCAAGCCCCTGCTTGAACAAGCAGAACATGTCAAATATCTGGCCTCGCAGTATGTCAACGCTAAAAACCTGTTTTTCATCGGACGCGGTTTAGATTATGCGGTATCGATGGAAGCATCGCTGAAACTCAAAGAAATCAGTTATGTTCACAGTGAGGCCTATCCGGGCGGTGAACTCAAGCACGGAACGATCTCATTGATCACGGATGATGTTCCGGTCATCGCTCTGACGACCCAAAGCGACTTACTGGAAAAAACAGTAAGTAATGTCAAGGAAGTCAAAGCCCGTGGCGCAAGAGTATTGTTGCTTAAAAAAGAAGACATGAACGTTGCCGAGGATGTTGCGGATCATGTAGTCAATCTGCCATCGCTCAGTGATTGGCTGATGCCCTTTACCAGCGTTATCATCATGCAATTGTTTGCCTATTACAGTGCTGTGCTTCGTGGTTGTGATGTTGATAAACCTCGCAATCTGGCCAAGTCTGTTACAGTCGAATAAAAAAATACACCTTCTCAAGCTGAGAAGGTGTTCTTATTTTTGAATATCCGGTAAAGAAGAAATGTTCCAATGACCAAGCCAATCGTACATACAAGGACATTGAGCATAAAACCTCCGAATCGAAATACGGTTGGCGCAAGTCCGTTAGCCGCAACATTGGTCATCGACATTACAAAGCTCAAAATCGTCAGAAATCCTGCGGTCTGACCTTTTAGTATACCCGTGGCCAGCGGGAACAATAATCCCCAAATCAAATCGAATGCCAAACCAAACATAAACCCTACCAAGAAAATTGTCGGTTCATAATTGAACAAAGTCAGTGCCATAAATACAGCTGAGAACACAGCTCCCCACAATCCCATACGACGCTTACCAAATTTATCACTGAAGAGCATGATACCGATACCAGCACCCAATGAGCCTAAAGCAATCATACTATATAAGGATGCAATACTTTGAGGTGTTTGGCCCAACTGATTTAAATGAATACTGAGATAATTGAAGTAAAAAATCGAAGGGATCGAGAAAAGGGCAACCACAGCCATCATCATGACCGCTTTTGAATTTTTGAATATCGAAATCAGACTGTTATGATGAATGGACTCATGTTGCGAACGCACATCCGGCATCAGAAACGCCAACCCAGTACAAATACTCATTGCAATCATGACACCAAGATATAACGTTTGAAACCCAAAGTTGATCGCCAACGTTGTTGCGACAAGCGGCGAAATCAGGATTGCCATTGCAAATGCGATTTTATGCAAACCGCTGACAAACCCGTATTTTTGAGGTTTGACCAAAATAGACAGATACGATGGGCTTATACTGATCAAAGCAAAGAAACCGATGCCAAGAATCGTTCTGCCTAAAATAAACCCCCAAGGATTTGACCAAACAAATACAAATGCACTGCCAATCACAAATAAAAACGAACTGAAAATCAGGATTCGTTTATTCCCCATTTTGTCTGCCATGATTCCTAAAAACGGCACAAAAAGACCGGATAATGCGTATCCTAGATTCAGTAAGGTCACATTGCTTTGTTCGACCTGATAAATCGATGCAATCAGCGGAGCCATCGGCATGACCATGCTCATCTCAAAGGTTATAACCAATTGAATGGCCATCAGCACGCCGATGGCCACGATATTCATCTTCTCATTTCTCATACTCACTTACAAAATCAACAATGTTGATAATGTTCCTCTTCATATCTAAGCGATTCGCCAGTTGAGCAACGACGGGTTGTTTTAACGCTGCTCTTTCCAATAATTCGAAATCCCAGAAGATCTCACGTTTGTTAGCATCTCCAACGACTTTCTTATCCGCCATTACAATAATGCGATCAAAGTTTTCAATCACAAATTCCATATCATGGGATATCGTAATGACTGTTTTGCCCATCTGATGCAATTGCTCAATGATTTCCTTTTGATACATCAAACCCAACAAGTCCTGACCAGCGGTCGGCTCATCCAATATTACCACATCCACATCCATTGCGACAACCGAAGCAATCGTAACAAACTTACGAATGCTAAATGGCAAATCATATGGATTGGTCTGAAGTTCATCCGCAAGATGACACATTTGTGCGGCCGCCATGACCCGACGTTCTATTTCCGCTTTGTCCATCTTCAGATATTTCAAAGAATAAGCGATTTCCGCATACACGGTCTGATTAAAAATCTGATCCCCGGGATTTTGAAAAACATACCCCACCTTCTTTGAAAGAGTGGCGGTCGTTTTCTTTGAGGATTCTTCCCCAAATACCATTATCTTGCCACTTTTTGGCCGAAGCAAACCATTCATCATCTTTACAGTCGTGGTTTTTCCGGCACCATTTTGACCAATGATCGCCACTTTCTCTCCGACTGATATATTCAACGAAACATCATCCACCGCCACAAAACCGTTATCATACGCAAAGGTCACATGTTCAAATCGGATCGCATCCATCACTCGCCCCTGCCTTTCAACTGCTTAACAGCTTCATCCAGTGTTGTTGGGATTTTTTCAAAATCAAGCTTGCCAAGCTCTCGAAGCTTCAAAGCGAGCAGAGCAACTTGAGGAAGATTGTTTCCCGTTTCAAGTAACATCGGATCGGAAAATACTTCATTTGCGCTGGCATCCTTAACGATATGTTTATCGTTGATCACAAGAATGCGATCGGCATACTCGGCAACCCAATCCACCTTATGTTCCACCAGGATGATGGTTTTTTTTCTTTCTTTCAATAAACGAATCGTTTCAAACACTTCTTCCGTACCTTGTGGATCTAGTTGGGAGGTTGGTTCATCAATGATCAAAATCTCAGGATCCATTACAAGCACGGAAGCCAAAGCGACACGCTGACTTTGTCCGCCGGAAAGTTGCATCGGGTGTTTGGATCGCAAGTGATCGATATTGAGCTGAATGAGCATTTCTTCAACTCTGCGAATGATCTCACTTCGCTCTACCCCAAGATTTTCTAGTCCATACGCCACTTCTTCAAATACGGTTTGCTTGACCCCGCTGACCTGCACAAACGGATTTTGAAATACAAATCCGATATGAAGAGCAATATCGCCAATCGACATCTCGTTGATATCCAACCCGTTGAGTAATACCTGACCGCTCATCGTACCGGTATGAAAAGTCGGTATCAATCCGCGAATAATCGAACAAAGCGTTGTTTTCCCAACGCCGTTTCGCCCGACCAAAGCCACAAACTCCCCTTTTTCAATAGAAAAAGAGATATTTTCAAGAATGGTTTCTTTTGCCAGTTGATATTTGAACGAAACATCCTTCAATTCTAAAACAGCCATAAATATATCCTCCATCCCAACAACGCAATACTTATCAGTATAAATCCGATAGATAGAATACGGTCGATAGCGCGAGATTGAATGTCTTTTAGAAATGTTTTCTCAATACTTGCCGAAAATCCGCGAACTTCCAAAGTGATTGCCCGTTCTTCCAACTCACTGATCGAAGATATGATCAGTGGACCCAGCGACGGAAAAAAGGCTCGAACCCGTAAGTACATGTTGCCCTCAGTTTCAATCCCGCGCGCTTGTTGCGCTTGCATGATCACTTTACTGCGCTTGACCATATCCGGAATCATTTGTAATGTTGATAGCACGATATAACTGACCACATGACTCACTTTTCTCTGTTGAAGGCTGATCATCAGATCCTCAACTTCCGTTGTTTCAAAAAAGAGTAAAACGACAGCAGCCATTACGACCAAAACAGACGTTTGATTCAGTCCATCAATCAAACCTTGTATTCGAATGATTACAAACTGCCATTGAAACAATATTTGTGAATCCGATTTGTCGAGCATGATTTTAAACAAAAATACAAAAATCACGAAAAGCAGTAGCGCACCGATAAACTTCTTTATAAAACCAATGAAATTTCCGGAAAAAAGCGCTAAAACCAAAGTCAGCGGAACCATGACGAGATATCCGAATTTCCAGTCATACACGATGGCAAGTATGATTGCACAAAACAAAAACACCAGTTTCGTCAGTGGATATAATTTGCTTAGCGGTCCTTTTTTTCGATCAAGCATATAATGATTCTCCTTATAA
>PHAF01000115.1 GCA_002841605.1 Firmicutes bacterium HGW-Firmicutes-10
CGGGTAACTTCTTTGATCGTCCGACCGGTGTCAACGATATCTTCAACCAATAAAATGCGTGTTCCCTTAATGGAACGGTCTAAGTCTTTAATGATTCGGACATCTCCGATAGATTCTGTCCCTTCATAGGAAGATACATCCATAAAATCAAACTCGATATCCAAATCGATATGTTTGACTAATTCGGCTAAGAAAGGAACCGATCCCTTCAATACCGCTACCAATAGCGGATTTTCACCGATGGCACGATAGTCATGACTGATCTTAGCACCTAGTTCTTTGCACTTAGCAACAATTTGCTCTTCACTGACCAGTATTTTCTTTAAGTCTTGATGCATGATTTCCTTATCCTCCTGAAGATTGTTTCTATTTTAGCACAAACATATTGGGATTGTCAGAATAATGAACCACATCGCAACCCATCTCTGGCACAAGAATGACTTTGTCATCTCTATTGCATACAACCGGCCAACTTTTTCGTTGATCAGCTGAAATCTTGCGGTCAATAAACCAACGCGCGACTTTCTTTGTACCAAAGCGCATTTCAATGGCATCACCGGGACGCCAATTGCGGATGGTAATCGGAAAATCATCTTCACCGACTGTAAGTGCACAGGTACGAGGTCCTTGATCTTTGATAGAAAACCAAGGGGTATGTACGCACTCTATTTTATCAAATGTTATTGCATATTCATAGGGAAAAATTTTCTTAAGTGATATGGTGGATTGATGAACCTGCAAATAATACTCGTTTTTCAATGGAATCATTCCATTGTTGATTGCCTTTAATTGTCTGACGATCTCCTTTAACCATTTTTTTGACATGATGGAAGGATAACCCAAAGAGACCAACCAAAGTTCAAGAACAGAAATATCACGCTCATGCTCGACAATTGAATTCTTATGGACATGATCGCCCAACTCTTCTGCATATTCCTTGTCCATCGCCCGATCCATCAATAATTGTTGGTTCTTCCACTCCATCTCTTTAAACACCGCAATCTTAAACTCCAGAGACTTCGTCGACAATTGTTTACGGATGCGATTTCGTAAATATTTATTTGAATAGTTTGATTCATCTTCCCCAAATTCAACATTGTTCTTTTGGCAGTATTCCACTAAATCCTTTTTATATTTATCGAGCAAAGGCCGAACGATCCTTACACCATAGATTTCAACTTCCTTGCCGATACCATATCGCTTGACCCGATGACCTCGTTGATTTTGCCAAAGATAAGTCTCAAGCACATCATCTCGGTGATGCGCAGTCAACACACCTTTACTATCTGTTTCCTTAACGACTTCTTTAAAGAACCCGTAGCGGTACCAGCGAGCTTGATTTTGAAAGTTTCCGATTAACGGCTCATCAAAATGCTTTATATATATAGGAATAGCATTCCTTTCGCAATAATCACTGACGATTTTCAAATCACGGTCAGCACTTTGACGTTGGTGATAATGGACGGTAGCGACCGCAATATTCAGCTTCGCTTTTTTACACATGTCTAAAAGAGCCATGGAATCGGCTCCTCCAGAAACAGCAACTACCCATCTGCCAGACAATCGTTCAATCATGTTATCACCATTGTCATTTTACCATGATTTAAGAAAGTGTGGTTGATTAAGGAAAGATTGAATCCTTAACACGCTCGACAATTTCCGTAAATAATTCGCCATTAACATCTATATGTCCTTTAATCGCAATGATTCTTGCAGTATTGATAAACTTGCAGTCGTTTAAAAAGGCTACCGACTGTTTATTCAGTCCATCGATCCACCCCAGTTGATATAAATGATTTTTGCCATGTTCTATTCGCGAGGGATCATTGGCATATTGATACGTCGTTGAATTGGATGTCATCGGTAAAACGAATGCTTTATGGTTTACGATAGACAGTACAAGACCAAAGTGCTGATACCCTGCTTCATTGATGTACACCTGACCGAAATCTATAAAACAAACATCTCCGACTTTGACATGAATATTTAGCTGCGAAGACGATCGCAGACTCTGTCTTTGCAGGCGATTGATTCCGCTGATGCACTCTCTGGACATCTGCTTGGTCGATAATGATCGTAGATACTGTTGATATTGAAAAATATACTGCTGGAAAATCTCTTCACTTCGATAGAAATCATCATTCTTAACATAGGCATCACTGATATTCATCATGTTTTTCATAAATTAGCTCCTTCTATGTTATATATGCAACAAAAGAAAAGAGACCTTTACAAAAGCAAAATGATTTAAATTCCCAGTTTTTGGTTTACACTATAGAAAAGAGGAAATTGTTATGAAAAAGTTCATTGCGAAAATCGTGAATAAAACAAATGTTATCGCTGTTATCTTATCTTTACTTATATTTATGTCATTCATTATTTTCATCCTGCCCCAAGAAGCAGCGAAAAGCGAAGCTTTCGGACTTACGGAAAACATTGATACTTCCTTTGTTTATACAGCAGATGATTTATATCGCATCGCCGACAGTTATGGTGAAGAAGGCCGAGCCTTTTACATTCGCCAGCGATTTACCTTTGATCTGATTTGGCCCATAGCTTATACTCAGTTCTTATTAATTGCTTCGGCTTATTTCTATAAGAAAACGAAGCTCTTGAAAGCTTCGTACTTACTCTATGTATCCCTGGTTGCGGCCGGATTCGATTATCTTGAGAACATCATGGCATCGATAGTTCTATATCGATTTCCACAAACTACACCCATTCTTGCGGATATCTCAGGCATCATGACTCTGATGAAATGGTCCACGTTATCCTTATCTTTTCTGATATTGATTTTCTTTATGATCGTCGGCACATTCACACAACTGAAGCAACGATTTACTCAATGATCTCGATTCTCTCGATTTCCAAAGATTTTAAGTCGACGAAGTAAAATCCGTGAAAAGAAAATTCTTCATTCAATAATGTCCTTATCGCCATACTGACCTCAAGCTCTGCCAAAATATTAACCGTGAAGCTTAAGTTCCCCAGTGTTTGCTCAACACCTTTGTTCATATTCGAGCAGAGGTGTTTTATATTTCTGTATCCCGGCTTACTAATTGTAAGCCAACCGTTATAACCGGCAACGGCTGCACTGATGATCGGTATATTAAAATCCGCATATTCTATCATTCGACGTGTATCAAAATTATCAAGGGCATCGATGACCAGGTCGCATCCATTGGTCAATACATAAATATTTGATGAATCTATGAATGCTTTTTTTGCTTCCACAATGACTTGATCATTGATATCAAAAAGTTTCTCTTTTGCGACTTCAACTTTCGCCATACCCATCGTTTTGCGCGTAGCAAAACGTTGACGGTTCAGATTGCTTTTTACAAAAACATCATGATCGACCAAGGTCAGCTTCCCGACCCCGATACGAGCCAGCGATTCCGCAATTGAACCACCTAGTCCTCCACAACCCAAAACGACAACATGTCGTTGCGCAAGCAAGTCTTGTTGTGATTGTGTTATGCTGCCTTTATTGCGTAAATAGCGTTCCATTATCCGCCGGCGACGGGTGGAAATAATGCCACAATGTCATTTTCTTTCAGTTCATGTTGGGCATGCGTGTGCCTGCCATTGACAAGTAAAATCTGAACATCACTCAAATTGATGCCCAAGTGATCCAATATCATCTGCACATTCGAGTATTGATTGGGATCTAAGTAAACGATTTTACCGCGATTATCACGAAAATAAGCAAATAAACGTACTTCAACCATGATTACCTCCAAAAGAAAGGGAGAATTTCTTCTCCCTTATTCTATCATAACAATTCTAAACGTTTAAGCGTTTCTTCCGTCGGGAAGGCGTTTTCCCATCCTCTTAACTCGTAATATTGAGGTAACAGAATGTGCAACTTGCTGACTTCACCTTTCGAAGGTCCATCGGGAATTGGTTCATCCAACAGACGTTTCGGCAATGTGTCATCTTCCGGTTTCATACCGGCAGCCTTGTTGAATTGACGTTCGATATTATAGATTCGTTCGCCAACGACCAACAGTTCTTCCGGCGTATAGTTTGTGCCGGTAGCAGCGTTGATCATAGCCGCATAGTGCGGTGCACCTAAAGCGAAGGATGTAAACAAGCACAAGCCGGATGAGTCAATGACTGCGGTCAGATCTTGGAAGATCTTTGTCCACAAAGCCTTGTCTTCCGTTGCAAAACGATCCAACGGCTGTGGTAATCCCAAAATTTCCGGAGAAATCATGTAACCGCGAACGTGACATCCGCCACGGTTCGAAGTAGCATAAGTTAAGCCGATACCTTGGATACCACGGGCATCATATGCAGGCATATCTTGCTTCTTAACAGACATCGACAACTCAGGAACTCCATAATGTTCGCACAAACGGTAAGAACCTTGAGCCATCAGTGTTGCTAATGGGTTGGAGTTCAATCCCATGCGTTTTGTCCATTCGATGATAGCTTCTGAACTTCCCCATTCTAAAGGAACTCCATCGCAATCCTCGTCTTTAATATATCCTTTTTGATACAATTCCATCGCAGTTGCAATGGTCGTTGGAGCACCGATGGCATCCAATCCCATTTCATTTGCCCAGTAATTGGCAATCGTGATAGCTTCTAAATCATCAAGACCACAGTTTGCGCCATAAGCCCAAAGCGGTTCATATTCCGGACCACCAACGATTTTACCATTCATGTTGATTACGCGACCGCAACCAATCGGACAACGGTGACAGAAACCTTGTTTGACCAAGAATTTTTCTTTCAACATTTCACCGCTGATTTCTTCAGAAGTAGCAAACTGAGATTCTTGCCAGTTCTTCGTTGGGAAAGATCCGATATTGTTGATGATATTAACTAATACCGCTGTTCCATAAGTTGGAAGACCTGTTCCGGTGACGCCGTTATCTTTTAAAAGTTTAAGATTCTTGGCAACTGTCTCTCTAAGAGCTTCTTTGTCATAAGGTTCAACAACTGTCCGTTTTGACGAACACACTACTGCCTTCAGATTCTTTGACCCCATAACGGCACCAACACCGGTACGGCCTGCGGCACGATCTGCTTCATTGATAATACAGGCAAGTAATGATAAATTCTCGCCTGCCGGTCCAATGTTTAATACCGATGCTGCTTTTCCATACTCTTCCTTTAAAGCTTCTTCGGTTTCCTCTGAAGTCTTGCCCCAAAGTGCTTCCGCATCTTTGATTTCAACATGCTCATCATCAATGACCAGATAAACCGGTTTTTCAGCTTTTCCTTCAACGATCAACGCATCATAACCGGCATATTTCAAGCGGGCACCCCAGACACCACCGGAGTTAGAGCTTGCGATCATATTGTTCAACGGAGCCTTCGTTACCACCATATAACGACCACCCGTAGGAACATTCGCACCGGTCAACGGACCATTGATAAAGATCAGTTTGTTTTCAGGTGATAACGGTTCTACCGTTGCAACACCTTCATCATAAAGAATCTTTGTACCTAAACCACGACCACCCAGAAACTTCTTTGCCAATTTTTCATCCAGATCTTCCTTTTTAATGGTACGATCGGTCAAATTGACTCTCAACATTTTCAAATTATAAGTTGTTGACATATTTCCTCCTTTTGTCAATAAAAAATCAAGGTGCGACCCTTGATGTTGGTGTTGGTGTATCAGGGCCGCATTAAATGATGCAGTCCCTTTCCAAGGAGTGGGAGGCCAGTCCGTTTCCAGAATGACCCATCGGTTAAATGACCTTGATCGGGTCAGATAACTCGGAACCTGATTTAATTATAAAGCGCTTACATTGGTTTGTAAAGGTCAAATACATTGAACGAAATCACGCGTCCATAAGCAATCAGCACACGAAGGATTCTGACCGTTGCAATCACACAAGGAGTCATTGACATAGTCACAAGCATCAATT